>DATLGO010000110.1 GCA_035540375.1 Candidatus Thermoplasmatota archaeon | reverse complement strand
GTGTAGGTCCCGCCGGGCACCGCGTAGGAGCCCGTGTGGAACGTGCCGTCCGAGAGAGGCTCGAAGCGGAGGCCGTGCGTGTGGAACGAGATGATCGTGGGAAGCCGGTTCGTGATCTTCACCTCGACCGTGTCCCCGACGCGCGCGCAGAGCGTCGGCCCCGGGATGGAGCCGTTCCAGGCCCAAACGGGAATCACGTTCCCGGGCTCGACCTCCCAGAGGATCTGCTCGGCCGTGAGCGCGTACTTGCGGTGGCCGGGCGCGTCGAAGCGCGGGCAGAGCGTGTCGGCGTCTTCGTGCGCCGCGAGGTGCCCGAGGTCTTCTTCGGAAGCGGCGACCTCGGCCGCGAAGAACCACCCCGGGGTCAGGACCTCGATCGCGACGAGGGCGACGAAGGCCGCCGAACCCATGACGAGGCGGCCGGCGTCAGACATGGTGGACGCCCCCCTCGCCGACGCGGAAGACCCCGGTCATGCCGCCGTTGATGTGGTCGTAGATGTGGCAGTGGTACATCCAGTCGCCGGGCTCCGCCGCGACGATGACGAAGCTCGTCGCGGACACGAGGGCGGCGCCCTCCTCGCCGAGCGGCTTCAGGTATTTGTTGTCGATCGGCCGACCGTCGTGCGGGTCGTGCCAACGGTGGCCGTGGACGTGGAACGTATGGTCCTCGAAGCCGAGGTTCACGAGGTGGATGAGCACGCGGTCGCCGACGTCCGCGGTGAGGAGCGGCGCCCACGGGTAGGTGTGCCCGCCGAGCGCCGCGTGGAAGCGCCCCGCGAGGGCTTCGCTGTCGAACTCCGAGAGGACCATCACGTATTCGCGGTCGATCGGTCCGACGTCGGGCGCTCGCGCGACGATGACCCCGTAGAGGCCCGCGAGGCGCGCCTCCTCCTCGACCGCGACGTACGGGAAGACGCCGCCTTCCGCGGGGATGGCGAAGGTGCGCGCCGCGCGCTCGCCGGGCGCGAGCGTCGGCCAGGGGCCCTCCAGGGGCTCGAGGCCGCCCACCCGGGGCGTGAACGCCGCGGGGAGGCTGTTGATGACCGTGAGGACGAACGAGGCGTTGTTCTGGGCGCAGAGGGTCGGGCCCGGAATCGTCGCCCCGAAGGCCCAGGCCTCGAAGGACTCGCCGGGACGGACCGTCCAGGTCGTGACGCGGGCCTCGACGCCCGCGCGGGTCGCGAACGCGGGGCAGGCGATGTCGGGGACGGGACGCCCCGCCCCGTGCGCATTGCCCCCCACGTCGGGACTCGTGTCGAAGACGAGCCCGGGGCTCGCGACGCCGACGGCGAGGAGCGCGACGAGGGCGACGGCGGCGACGGCGAACGTCACGCCGTCCGAGACCGTGGAAGAGCGCATCGTGGAACCTCCAAGGATTTAGACAAGGCTAAACCCGCTGTAGGCGCCCTTCCTTCTTGAACGTTTCTGCAACTACGAGCCGGGGGAGCGCAGCTCGTGCGACATCTCCCGGGTGGTGCGCGCGAGCTCCGCCCGGCGGTCCCGCCACGCGGGGCCCGTGACGTCCGCGATGAAGGCGGCCGCCGCGGGCGGTTCGATGCCCAGGGGGAGGTCCTCGAGGACGTGCCGCAGGGCCTCGGGATCCTCGGCCGCCTCGAGCCGCTCGGGCACGCGCTCCGCGAGGGGCAGGGCCGCAAGGTGCTTGCCGACCGCGAGGAGGAGACCCCGTTGCGCCGCCGCGTCGAGATGCATCGGTTCCGGTCCGGCGCGGGCGTGCATATCACTTGCGGCGAGAAGGGTCATGCCCGCGGAGCGCCGAAGAAGCGCATGCGACCGCGCGAAGAGAGCGAGATCGAGAGGCTCAGGCGCATGGACCGGGAAGCGCACGTCCGCAAGGCGATGGAGGCCGGCCTTTCCAGGGAGGCGGCCGAGCGGCACGCCGACGAGGAGCTCGCGGACCGCGACGACGGTCATCCCTGAGGCTTGACGGCGAGCGTCTCGACGCGCAGGAGCCTGATCCGCCCGGGCGCGACGACGCCGTAGCCTCCGAGGCTCTCCGGCGGATGGTCCGCGAGGAGCGCGCGCACCTCGGCCTCGCGTCCGGCCGGCATCCGCGCCCGCGCGAGCCACGCCTCGAGATCCAATTCCGAGGCGCCGTCCGAGAGCGTCTGCGCCTTGAAGCCGGCGGCCTCGAGCGCCCCGGCCCACGCCGCGCGCGACCAACTCCACACGTGGCTCGGGTCGCGCAGCGTTTCGATGCGGTTCACCGTCGCGGCCGCGCCCGCCTCCGGAGGCGACGCGAGGTCGAAGGCGTAGAAACGGCCACCGGGGCCGAGAACCCGGTACGCCTCCTCCACGAATCGACCGAGGTCCGCGAAATGGTGGGTCGCGATCCGCGTGGCTGCCACGTCGAGCGATCCCGTCGCGAACGGGAGCGCCGACGCGTCCCCGAGCGCGACGTCGAGGTCGACCTCGGCCTCCCGCGCGCCGTCGGCGGTCGCGACGAGCATCGCGCGCGTGACGTCCATCGCCACGACGCGCGCCCCGGCCCGCGCGAGCGCGAGCGCGGTGTGGCCGCCCCCAGCGCCGACGTCGACGGCGCGCGCTCCCCGCACGTCGCCGAGGAGCGCGAGCATGCGCGCGAGGTCAGCCGCGTTCCCGTGGGCGGCGCTCGCGCGGTAGGCCTCGGCCTTGTCGCCATAGAACGCCTGGGCCTCGCGCACCGGGTCGCGCACGCGCGGCTATCGAGCGCGGGCCGCTTCAGCTATTCGTCCGTGTCCCAACTCGAGGGTTGGGGCGCGCCACGTTTCGCGGCGTCCTTGAGCGGGGCCGCCGCCTCGTCGGGCGAAAGCCCGTAGCCCTGGGTCTGCATGCGGACCTCCTCGGAGAGCGTGGATTCCACCGGCTCCTCCGCCTCGTTCGCGAGCCTCCGCCGTCGGCGGGCCATCTATTTCTTCTTCTCCTCGGGAACCTTCATGCCCTTGCGTCGGGCCTCGCTCATCGCGGCGGCGACCGCCTGGTCCTGCGGCATGTCGTCCTCCTTGATGTGCTTCTTCGTGTGCTCGGAGATGAACTCCCGGGCGTTGTCGCTGTACTCGCTCTTCTTCTCGGGCATGCCTGGCATTCCGGAAGGGTCGGCCATGAGGTCTCTGGCCCGCTCATCGCGGAAGGGGGCGACCACAAGGGCTTTGACCCCCGAGACGGCGTGCGAGAGGGGCTCGAGGATTCCCGCATGACCGATCCGCTCGCCGTTCCCCCCTCCGGCTCCCTTCCAGCACGTCTGCGCGCGCGGTTCGGCCAGTTCACGGGCGCGTTCTGGCTCATCAACCTCATCGAGCTCTTCGAGCGCGGCGCCTACTACACCATCGTCGCCGTCCTCGCCGTCCACATGTCGGACGGGCTGGGGATCGCCGACGCGTCCATCGGTCTCGCCTTCACGGCGCTCTTCGCGCTCCTCTACTTCTTCCCGGTCGTCGCCGCGGCGCTCGCGGAGAAGTATGGCTATCGCGCGTCGCTTATCGTCTCGTTCGCGCTCGTCATCGCCGGCTACGCGACCCTTCTCGTCGCTTCCGACTTCGTGACGATCCTCGGCGCCATCCTACTTTTCGGGCTCGGCGCGGGCGTCTTCAAGCCGATCGCGGCGTCGCTCGTCGCCCAGACGACGACGGAGGACCAGCGCAGCTTCGGCTTCATGATCTACTACGCGGCGATCAACCTCGGCGCGCTGCTCTTTCCCGTTTCCATCGGCCTCGTCGGCGTCTACGCGCCTGCGCTCCTCGAAACCGCGGCCTTCGCGGTCGCGACCCTGCTCGCGATCGGCAACCTCGCGATCACGATCCTGTTCTTCCGCAACATCCGGCCGCCGCAGCGCGACGCAAGGATCGGCGCCGCCTTCGCGAGCCTGCGCGAAGTGCTGAAGGACCGGGCGTTCATCGTTCTGCTCGCGATCTACAGCGGATTCTGGTTCCTCTACGCGATGATCTGGACGTTCCTGCCGATCTACATGGGCGACTACGCCCGCATGCCGGAGTGGTTCAACGCGTCGCTCCTCGCCGCCGTGAACCCGGGCGTCATCGTGCTCGCGGCGCCGATCGTCGGGAGGCTCACGAAGGGTCGAGACGCGCTCGCGCTCATCGCGGGCGGCATGGCGCTCTACGCCGTCGGGTTCGTCGTGATGGGCTTCAGCGCGACCTCGATCCCGTTCATCCTCGGCATCGTGCTCCTGAGCGTCGGCGAGGTCGTCACGCACCCGAGCTACCTCAGCTACGTCTCGAAGATCGCGCCGCCCGACCGCGTCGCGGTGTACCTCGGCTATGGCTTCGTCCCGATGGGCGTCGGCCTCACGCTCGGCGCGATGACGGGCGGCATCCTGTACGGCCGCTTCGCGACCGAGATGGGCCGGCCCACGCTCTTCTGGGCCGTGATGACGGGCGTGCTCCTCCTGACGCTCGCGGCGCTCCTCGTCCACAACCGGGCGCGGGCCCGCCGCGCCGGCGTCGTCGCGCCTTCGCGCGCGCTCGGTTTCCTCACGGGCGCCGGTGGGGCCGCGGTCGCCATCCTCCTGATCCCCGCGCTCGTCGTCGGCGCGGCCTACGCGGGGCCCGAGGCGCGCGGCCTTCTTCCGGCCGCGACCGACGACGTCGGCCCGGACGTCGTCCTCCTCGCGCTTGGTCCGATGGAAGGCCGCGTCGACGAGGGCAAGACGGTCACGCACGACGTGACCCTTCCCGCGAACGCGACGGGAAACGCGACCTTCTCGCTCGCCTGGACGGACGAACCCGCCGGCGCCGGCGCCACGAACGCGCCCGACCGGCTCCAGATGACGATCCTCCTCTCCGACGGCGCGCGCTTCCAGAGCGACGTCGTCGGGAGCGCAGGAGGAAAGGGCGCCCTCGCGCTCACGACGCCCGCCGCGCCGGGCCCCGTGAAGGTGCTCATCAAGGCCGTCGAGTGTGGCGACGAATACGTGGCGGTCGGCCCCGTCAACGTGCCCACGCGCGAGGACCTTCGCGCGTCGTATGCGCTCGCGATCGTCCACGGCGCAACGGCGTGATCACGACGCCGCGAGCGCTTCGACCGCGCCGCTCGTCGTGAAGCCCGGGTTCGGGCCGCCGCCGATCGCGTAGAGCTTCTCGCCGGCGACGACGACGCCGAGGCCGTGACGCGGCGTCGGCAGATCGGGGAGCTTCCTCCACGTGTCGCTTCCGGGATCGTACGCCTCGACCGCGGCGAACGTGCCGCGCGACTCCTCGCCGCCCACCGCGACGAGCGCGCCCGCAAACGGCGCGGCCGCGAAGCCCCCGCGGGCCGTGGGCATCGGGGCGCGCGTCTCCCACACGCCCTTTTTCGGATCGAAGGCCTCGAGGACCGGCTTGTTGGAGGAGAGCGACTGGAGCCGGCCGCCCACGGCATACACGACGCCGTCGACCGCGGCCGCGGCGAGGTGGTCGCGCGCCGTCGGAAGGTCGGGCGCGGTCGACCACGCGTCTGCGCCCGCGTCGTAGACGAGGACCTGCTTCGTCAGCGCGCCGCCCGCGGCGACCCCGCCGACGAGATACGCCTTGCCGTCCACGACCGCCCCCGCGTGCGCGCCCCGCGCCTCCGGGAGAGACGCGACCGGCTCCCATGAGGCGCCTCCCGCCGCGAGCCTGAAGGCAAGCTGCGTCGGCACGAACGCGGAGGTGGTGTAGCCGCCGAGCACGTAGACCGCATTCCCGTGAACGAACGCGAAGGTGTGGTGGATCGGGATCGGGTACGCGGGGCCGGCGCGCCACGCGTCCGCGGCCGTGTCGTAGATCTCGACGACGGTCGAGGCCGCGCCGACGCCCGTGAATCCGCCGATGACGTACACGTCGTTTCCGAGCGCCGCGGCCGCGACCTCGGTGCGCGGCGTCGGCGCAGCCTTCAGGGCGGACCAGGCGTAGGTCGGGCCGGGGTCGCCGTCGGGGCCGCCGGGCTCGCGATCGTCGGCCGGAGGGGAAGCGCAGCCCGCGAGGGCCGCGGCGAGGACGAGCAGGGCGAGCGTCGCGCGCGTCATGCGGGGCGATCCGCTCCCGCGCGCTTCAAGCTATCCCGTGCCCCAGACGTGCGCCGCGACGCGCCTTTCGCGCGGCTTGTTGTCGAGCTCGACGAACACGACCTGCTGCCACGTGCCGAGCAGGGGCTTCCCGTCGCGCACCGGGACGACGAGGTCGGGCTTCAGGAACGCGGCGCGCACGTGGGAGTGGCCGTTGCCGTCGCGCCAGCGTCGCTCGTGGCCGTAGTCGAGTCCCCTCGGAAAGAGACGTTCGAGCGCGGCCGGAAGATCTTCGAGGAGACCCGGCTCGTACTCGATCACCGTGATCGCGGAGGTGCTCGACGTCGTGAAGAGGAGCGCTTGTCCCGTCGCGACGCCCGAAGCGCTGACGACGCTCGCGAGGCGCTCCGTGAGGTCGATGATCTCGACTTCGCCTTTCGTCGCGAGGAGGATGTCCTCGGCGTGCTCTCGCATGGCGGCCGTATCCGCGGGGATCGACAAGGGCCTATCGGCGGGCCTCGATCGGGCGGCGGTCCCGGCTGATCTCCTCTTCGAGGCGCTGCGCGCCCGTGAAGACCTTCGGGACGGCCGTCGAGTTCCGCAGCTCCTCCATGAGGAGGACGTCGTTGATCTCCTTCGCGATCGCGGCGATGTCGCTGATGCTCACGATGCCGGCGAGCTTTCCGTCCCGGTCGACGACGGGAACGCGGCGCACCATGCCCGAGGTCTTGAGCGTGTCGAGCACGTTGAACAGGTTGTCGTCGAGGGTCGCGCACACCGGATCCTTCGTCATCACTTCGGAGATCGAGGTATCCGCGCCCTTGTTGTCGGCGAGGACGTGGCAGGCGAGCTGCCTGTCGGTGACGATTCCCGCGACCTTCCCGCCGTCGACCACAACGACGCAGCCGACGTTCTTGTCCTTCATCATCCGCGCGACGTCCCCGACCGAAGCCTCGACGTCGCAGGAGATGACCTCGTTTGTCATGAAGTGCTCCACGTGCATGACGACGGGTTGCGGCGTCGCGCCGCTTTGGATTGTCTGACCAAAGGCTCGCTCAGCGCAGCTCGCGCGGCGGGCGTCGGATGGGATGGTTGTCGTCGTGGCCGCCCGAGCCCTCGCCGGGGTCCGGTGTCGGCGCGAAAGGTCGTTTGGAGCGGATGGTCGAGGCGTCGGGCTCGTCGCCCGTGAGCGTCTTCACGCGCGCGCTCGCGGGGCGCATGGGCTCGGCCGGGCGCGGGCGGGTTCCATGCCGCGCGTCGTGGTGCTCGTTCAGGTCGTCGGCGCTCGAATACGTCGCATTGCAGATGCCGCATTGCCAGAGGGCCATTCAGGCGTCCTCCTCGTGGCGCGCCGCGCGCTCGCGGGCGCGGGCCGGCCGTGGGGAGAGGGTGTCCGCGGTCTTCGCGCTCACCGCCCCGACCGCGTTCTCGTCACCCGATTCTGACAACGCCGATCGACCCCGCCACCGGGCGTCATGGACCATCGCCTTGTGCTGGTCCACCTCCTCGGCATTGGCGAACGGCTGGCCGCACTCGTCGCACCGCGCGCCCATTCACGCTGGGTCTGGGGCGCGAGCGCGAAGCCGTTTCTGGAACGGGTCTCGAAGGTCACGCCGCAGGTTTGTTGTCGGCGTGCTCGGGGAGCCTGCGGAACGACCACACGAGCGCGGGCGGCGCGACCAGGGTCGTGAGGATGCTCATCGCGACCACGACCGCGTAGAGGCTCGTCGGGATGGACGCGAGGCTCAGGCCCACGAGAGCCACGATGATGCCGACCTCGCCGCGCGGCACCATGCCGATGCCGATCGCGGTCGCGCTCGGCAGGCCGCGCCCGATCGCGCCCAGGCCGCAGCCCGCGACCTTCGTGAAGATGGCGACCGCCGTGACGGCGAGCGCGAACGGCGCGACGGGCGCGAGAACCGCGAGGTCGACGTTGAGGCCGATGTACACGAAGAAGAACGGCACGAGGAACTTCACCAGGGTTTCGAACTCGTGGATGAGGTGCGCGCGGTCGGGCGTGCTCGCGAAGGCCATGCCCGCGAGGAAGGCGCCGATGATCGCCGCAAGGCCGATCGTGCCCGCGAGCGCGCTGAGTCCGAACAGGAAGATGATCGCGATCGTGAAGACCGTGCTCTTCGAGTTGACCCAGCCCCAGCGCGGCGACTTCTTCGGTCGAAGAACGCTCGTCACGACGCGCTCGCCGAGGAACATGAAGATGGCGACGAACGCGAGCGCCTCGACGACCACGATCCCGATCCGCAGGGCGCTCACGTCGCCTCCCGCGGCGAGAGCCTGGACGATGGTCAGGATGGTGAGGCCGAGGATGTCGTCGATGACGGCTGCGCCGAGGATGATGCGCGCTTCCGTCGAGCCGATGACGCCGAGGTCGGCGAGAACGCGCGCCGTGATCCCCACGGACGTCGCGACGAGGGCCGCGCCGAGGAAGAGACCTTCGAGCGTGGGCGCTCCCAGGTATGCCATGATTCCGTAGCCCGCGACGAAGGGCACGATGACCCCGAGGATCGCGACGACGAGGCTCGTCCCGCCCACCCGTCGCATCTCCTGGAGAGGCGTTTCGAGGCCGACGGTGAAGATGAGGAAGATCACGCCCAGCTCGGCGAGGACGGCGAGGATCTCGGTCTCCGAGGAGAATTTCAGCGCGTCCTTCAGGAACGTGTTCCCGAGGATCACGCCCGCGGAGATCTCCCCCACGACCGACGGGATCCGGAGCCATCCCGCGATTCCGCCCACCACTTTCGCGGCGACGAAGATCGCGAAGATCTGGAGGAGGATGAGGCTCTCGGAACCAGCCATGGAGGGCGGGAAAGGCGCGACGCCTCTTGAACCGCTTGGTCACCCGCGGCGGTGCACGTCGCGGACGCTCGCCTGATCCACGGGCATGAGCACGATGTCCTGGACGTTCACGTGACCGGGGCGGGTCACAGCGTAATGGATCGCGTCCGCGACGTCGTCCGGCGTGAGCGGAGTCATGCCCGCGTAGACGGCCTTCGCCCGCTCCACGTCGCCCGAGAACCGGACCTCGCTGAACTCGGTCTCCACGAGGCCGGGATCCACGCTCGTCACGCGGACGCCGGATCCGTGGACGTCGAGCCGCAGCGCCTCCGTGATCGCGCGCACCGCGAACTTGGTCGCGCAGTAGACGGCGCCGCCGCGGTAGACCCAATGGCCGGCCGTCGAACCGAGGTTCACGACGTGGCCCGATCGCCGCGCGAGCATGTCCGGGAGGATCGCGCGCGTCACGCGGAGGAGCCCTTTCACGTTCGTGTCGATCATCTCGTCCCAGTCCTCGGGGCGGCCCACCTGCACGGGGTCGACCCCGCGCGCGAGGCCCGCGTTGTTCACGAGGACGTCCACGTTCCGGAACGCGCCCGGGCGCGCCTCCGCAGCGTGCGCGACGGCCGTCGGGTCCGCGACGTCGAGGACGAGCGTCTCGACGGAGACGCCGTGCTCCGAAGCGATCGCCTTCGCGACGTCCTCCAGGCGGTGCGCGCGGCGCGCGACGAGGACGAGCGACGCGCCGTCCCCGGCGAGACGCCGCGCCGTCGCAAGACCGATGCCGCTCGACGCGCCCGTCACGAAGGCGCGCTTGCCCGCGAGGCCCATGCGCGGGGCAAGGTTCTTTCCCCGAAAGAGGCTTCGCCCGGACGGCCCCGGCTTTTTCAACCCCGGGGACGCGTGATCCGTGGGACGTGGCCGGGGCCACACGGGTACATTGGAGTTCGGGGCCTTCAGCGGTCCACTCCGTGGCATGCGTTTCACACCTCGGGTCGCGCCTGCGGGCGCGACCCTCGGCGCATGCCACTCCGTGCCAGAGAGGGGGCGCTGCGCGCGCCCCCTCTCTGGATTCACCCCCCAGCGGCGGGGGGCTCTGCCCCCCTGCACCCCCCGACGCTTGTCTCTCGAACGAGAGGTTCGACCCGCGGGGCATCCCCCTGCACCCCTCGACGCTTGTCTCTCGAACGAGCCCGCGGGGGGCCTTACCCCCCTGCACCTCCCGGACGCTTGTCTCTCGAACGAGAGGTTCGACCCAGAGCCTCCGAGCGGCGGGTCTACGATGACACGTGTCGCGCATCCGCGCTTGTCTCGCTCGCGCCGACGAGGGTCGGGATATCGGTCGGGCGACCGGGCTGCGCGGGGTCAGGTTCAAGACCGGGTCTGGCATTTTGAACGCATGAAGAAGAAGGGGGAGAAGCTGCCCTCGATCTCCATCGAGGGGCAGAGCAACGCGACCACCGTCTTCCGCGACGGCCGCATCGTGAAGGTCTGCCCCACCTGCGCGTCGGACCTCGACCGCGCGAGCGGGCGCTGCCCGAAAGGGCACTGACGGATCACTCGGGCTCGGGCGCGCCCGCCGTGACGGGGCCGCCGAGCTTCGAGAGGTCAACCTGCTTCAGCGCCTCCGAGAGCGCCGCGAGCACGGCCGGGTCGCGCGGGAGCGTCACGCCGCCGCGCTTGTAGCGCTCGTTGCCCTCCTTGTCGAAGTAGCCGCGCGCGAGGCGCAGATACCGCGTTTCCCGGGTTCCGTCCTTCGCGACGTTGATGCTGAGCTCCAGGAACTCGCCGCCTTGGTTGAAATCGATCCGCTTGGCTTCGAGAGTCTCGAACTCAGCCATGGGGCGAGGAAGCGGGCGGGGTTTGAAAACGATTGTGGTCGGCGCGAAGGCGGGATGCCCCCGCGCGCTCGAGGCGCGCGGGGACGTCCTCGGCGCCGCGGCGCGGCCCCCGTCGACGTCCACCCTCCCGCGATCAGCGCCGGAGGAGGGCCGCGAGGGCGTCCGACTCGGGTCCCGCGTTCGCGGGGGACTGCATCGTCGCGGGGTCGAGCGTCTGCGGGACGAGCGCGGCGAGCGTCCCGTTGCCGCGGAGCGCCGGGCCGGTCGAGAGCGCGGCCACGAAGCCCGCGCCCGGAGCGACCTTGTTCGGCTCCCCCTCGGACGTCGCGCATTTGCCCGTGCAGGCGTCGACGAAGGCGGCCCAGGGGCGGCCCTCCGCGTCGATGACGATGTCCATGAAGTCGTAGACGCCTGGACAGCGCGTCCACGCGCACTTGCCGCGGACGAGCGGGTCGTTCGGGTCGTTCACCATCGTCGTGACGACGAGCGGGTCGTCCGAGAGCGCGTCGAGGACGTAGCCGAGGTAGCCGTTCCAGGTGCCCTCGGTCGCGATGGACTCCTTCGCATCGATGCCGCCCTCGTACGTCGTGCCGTAGTAGGCGAACGCGAGCTTGCCGTCGTCTCCCGCGGCGATCGCCGGGTAGCCCGCGAGCGTCACGTCGGGCGCGCTCAGGATGTGCGCGGGGCCCCAAGTCTTGCCCTTGTCCTTGCTCGCGGCGAGGCGCATGAGGCCGTCCTCGGCGGGCCACATCGCGTAGACGTTGCCCGCGGGGTCCGTCGCGATCGTGATCTCGTGGGTCCCCTCGAGGATGCCGACGGTCTCGTTGATGACGTACGGGGTCCAGAGAAGACCGTCGGTCTCGCTCACGGCGACCATGACCTTGCCGCAGTAGCCGCGCGGCAGGTACACGGTGCCGTCGGGGCCGGTCTTGACGTGGCCGTGGAGGCCGCCGCAGAAGCTGGCCTGCTCGCCGCTTCCGGGCGCGGGGGGCGAGACGCCCGAGTAGGCCGGGGGCAGCTCGTGGAATGAGAGGCCGCCGTCGATCGAGCGCGCGCAGCTCGACTTGTAGACGTGGTTGATGCAGATGTAGAGGAGGTTCGGGTACGCCGGGGTCACGGGGGTGATCTTCGGCTTGCCCGCGACGATCGTCTGGTGGTCCACCACGAGCGGGTCGCCGCACGCGATGGGGTTCGTGATCCAGCTCTGGCCCTTGTCATCGGAGTACGAGAGCCAGTTGCATGCGAGCGCGTAGAGGTCGACGGTGAAGACGCGGTCCGTCGCGGGGTCGACGTACACGTAGGGGTCGAACGTGATCGGGGGGTTGGGGTCGCCATTCGGGAGGCGCGGACCCGTGCTCTTCCAGGTGAGGCCCTTGTCCTCGCTCTTCATGACGAGGGTCCAGGGGAGGCCGAGCGGGTTGTTGTTGCGGAACGTCCCGGCGCTCACGAAGAGGGTGCCGTCCTTCGTCACGCCCACCGTCGGCTCGACGCCGTCCTGACCCGTGTAGAACGGCAGCGAGGTCGAGTTGCGCAGCGCCTCGACGAGCGGCAGGTCGAGCTCGCTCAGGCTCAGCGAAAGGCCCCTGTGGAAGAACAGGCGGTCCGTGTTGACCTGGCCGACGTCGATCACGTTGGCCGTCGAAATGGGCTCCTTCGCAAGGTCGATGCAGCCCGCAAGGAGGCTCGTCGCCACGAGAGCGAGGACGATGGAGAGGGACTTTCCGCGCATGGTGGCGAACCCCCGGAAGCCCGCTAAAAGGCTTGTGGCATGCCCCTTTCCCGGGAAGGCTCAAGAACGTCCGTCCCGCTCACCCCGCATGCGCATCGACGACGTCCACGCGGTCGAGGCCCGCGCGCCGCCGGAAGCGGTCTGGGAAGCCGTGCAGGCGACGCTCCTCAAGTCCTTCGCGGGACCGCGGGCGGAGCGTTCCGCGCGGTGGCTCGGGTGCAGCGTGACCGCCTCCGGCGGGCGTCTCCCCGCCGTCGGCGCCACGATTCCGGGATTCCGCGTCGTGGAAAGCGAGGCCCCCCGGCGGCTCGTCCTGGGCGGCGCTCACCGCTTCTCCGCATACACGCTCACCTTCGAGATCGAGCCGCGGCCCGGGGGAAGCGTCCTGCGCGCCGTCACCGCGGCCGCGTTCCCGGGAATCCTGGGCGCGCTCTACCGGGGCATGCTGTTCCTCGCGCACGGCCCGTTCACGCGCCGGATGCTCCGGGCCGCCGCGCGGCGCGCGGAGCGGCTCACGAGAAGCCCGATGCCGGGCACGCCTTGAGGGGCTGCGTCGGCTCGAAGCGGGCGCCTTCGGCGAGGCCCGCCTGGGCGAGGGCGGCGCGGATGGCCTCCGCCGCGCGCTGGCCTTCGCCGCCGTTGAAGCCCTCGATCAGGGTGACCTTGCGGGCGGCGTCCACGTGCACGTGGGCGAGAAGGAGGAACTCGCGCGACATCCCGCGGCCCGCCATCCCGGGGAGGCCCTTCGTCTGGTACGAGCGCACGCGGGACATCGGCCGGTCGGCGCCGAAGGCGTGGATGCCGGGCTTGACCTCGGTCACGTACCGGCCCTCCGGCAGGCGGATCGACTTCAGGAGGGCGAGCACGTCCACGGGGCCCCGGAAGCGCTCGCGCGCTTTGACGTTTTCCCCTCAATCGCGTTCAAAGTCGCCGTGGCTCACCTCGTGGACCGGGACGCTCGACTGGAGCGTGAGCCAGTCCCCGAGGATGTCCGCGACGAGCTCCCGGGGGTCGCCGCGGGGGCTCTCCACCGTGAAGTAGACGCGTGGGCCCGAGAAATGACCGGCGCGGATCGCGGCCTGCAGGTCGGTCTCGAAGCCGGGGGTCGCCGCCTCCGGGTCGTCGACCCAGGCGCGGAACGGCTCCTCGGCGCCGGGCTTGACGAGGGCGCGGACGAGGTAGAGGCCCATGAGGGCCGCGAAGGCCGGATTCCGTGAAAGCCCTTGCGGCCGAGTCACGCGAGGCGTTCAGGGCACGCCTCGCGCCGGCTGCAGCTTGCGCACTTGCCCGGCCGGTTGTGGTTGCGGTGCGCCGTGCCCGTGAGGTCCGCGAGCTTCATGCGGAGGATCGTCTCGAGGACCTTGTCCCGGATCTCCTCCGTGTAGGGCACGGTGAAATGGCCCGTCGAGTAGGAGATGATGCCGTGGGGGGGACGCTCCCCATACGTCTCCTCGACGAGGAGGCAGTACGTCGCGCACTGGAGGACGTGGCTTTCGTGCGGCTTCTGCGGCGTGGCCCCGGTCTTGACCTCGACGGGGATGTAGTGGGGCCCGTCGCGCACGATGTAGTCGGGCCGGCCGCCGACCTCGTAGCGGCCGCTCCGGAGGGTCGCCGCGGGTTGATCGAGGTCGCTGTAGGTCAGCTCGCCCGCCACGAATCCGGCGGTGCGGCCGAACTTCTCGGCCTCGTCCTGCTTGCGGAGCGCGTGCACGAGGAAGCCGAGCGACACGAGGAGCCACACGAGGGACAGCATCATCAGGATGTTCGCGTAGAACCCTTCCAGGAACACGACCTCGATCGCGAGCGTCGCCGCGCTTGCGGCGACGAGCGCGAGATAGAGGGCCGTCTGGAACGCCTCGCCGTGCTCCGCGATGATGCGTCGCCAGCGCGCGACGTCCTTGCCCTTCTCGGCGTGCTTGCGCACGCCTTCCGAGAGGACCGCGTCGTCCCCGTGATGGCCGCTCTTCGCGAGGTACCACGAGAGGGGACAGTACGTGTAGCGTTCGATGTCCGCCGCGCTGTACCCCATCGCCCCTGGGTTCTCGGGGAACCCTCATGAAGGCTTCCGAACCGGGCGTCCGCCTCCGCTTCAGCGGGGGTCGCGCGCGAGGCCGAGCGCCGCGAGCGGGCGGCCCGCGTCGGGTCGCCCGGCGTGCGCGAACGCGCGGGCTCCGTCGGGCCGGCGTCGCAGGCGGACGAGGCCGGCGCCGACGTTCGTGACCTCGAGGACGCCCTCGGGCAGGCGGAAGCGGACGGTGGGTCCCGAGAGGAGAGGCCTCACGAGGACGGGTTCAGGCGTCGCGCCGGGAAGGCGCGCCGCGGCGTCGGCGACGACCGCGTCGAAGCCCTTCCGGTAGGGCCAGTAGCCGAGGAAGCTCCGCCCCACCGCGAACAGCGCGGTGAGGCCGGCGGCGGCCGTCGCGCCCGCGAGGGGTCCGTTGCCGCGCGCGTCCACGACGAAGACGATGGCGTACGCGACGGCTGCGGCGATCGCGACCGTGAGCGCGACGTCGAGCGCGAGCCAGGGAAGGAAGGGAAAGCGGAACCCTTCAGCTTCGCTTCGCGGCAACCTGCTTGATCTCCGCGAGCTCGTCCTGCTTGTAGACGAACTGGAGGCGCTTGCGCTTCGCGAAGGAGGCGCGCTTCTGGATGAGGGCGCCCACGAGGAGCGGCAGGCCGAGCGTGACGTCGACGTAGGCCTGGCTCTTCTTCGCATCCTTCGCGATCTTGCCCCAGCTCTGCGCTTCCTCGAACGTGCAGCCGGAGAGGCCGCCCCAGTGGGGCGCGTCGGTCGTGAGCTGCACGGCGTAGTGGTGGCCGCCCGGGTCGTAGCCCATGAGCTCCGAGATGACCTCGGTTTGCTGGATGTAGTTCTTCGGGATGCCGCCCGCGAGGTAGACGACGCCCGTCTTCTTGCTCTTGAACTTGATCTGGGAAAGCTCGTACGCGTCCTTGATCGGGTCGATCCACGGGTACGCGCGCTTCGCCTTCTTGGCCTTCACGTACTCGCCGACCATGCCGATGCCGATCGAGGAGTCGTTGAGCGCGGGGACGAAGATGGGCACGTCGTGCTTCGCGGCCGCGACGACCCACGAGTCCGGGTCGTCGAAGTGCTCGCCGAAGAACTTCATGATCTCGCGGGTCGTGTGGCCGCGGGGCTCGAGCTTCGCGACAAGCTCCGCAAGGTACTCGTCCGTCTCGCGGAACTTCTCCTCGTCCACGAGGGTATCGTAGAGGCGGTCGAGGAAGAATTCGCGCAGGAGCAGGTCGTCCGCGTGGGGGGACGAGCGCCAGAAGTTGTAGCCGCGCGCGGCGTACAGGTCCTGGTAGGGCTGCGCGCCCGTCGTGACGATGACGTCGACGAGGTTGAAGCGCACCATGTCGCGGATGACGCGGCGCAGGCCGCCCGCCATGAGCGACCCGGCGATGCCGAGCACGATCGTGGGGCGCTCGGGGTCCGTGAGCGCGTTTTCCCAAACCTGGAGACACGTGCCGAGGTTGCGGGCCTGGAACGACATGCCCTTGTAATTGTCGAGGAGGTCCGCGACGGTCGAGACCTTCTCGAGCTCGATCTGGTTGATGGGGGTCTGGAGAAGGTCCTTCTTGCCGATCTTTTTCGAGCGCGCCATACCCGGTCCCCGTGTCGCGCGGGGAAGGCCGGTTCCTTCTAAAAGGCTTCCGACGGATCAGAGGGGCGAACGCGCGACGAACGGGTGCTCGACGAAGCGGTACGCGGCCACTTCGAGCGTGAGCTTGCCGCCGATCGCGCCGAAATCGCCGAGGATTTTCCAACGACCGACGAGCGGGTCGAGCTGGGCCTCCTTGAATTCCTCGCACTTCGCGGTGCACGTGCGCGCCGCGATCGGCTGGCGCTGGCCGTTGTCGGGGCCGACGAAGACGAGATGATGGGAGAAGAACCGCTCCGTCGCCCCGTCCACGGTCACGCGCACGCGGGAGGTCCCCGCGTCGACCGTGAAGAATCGCTCGAGCGGGCCGTACCCCGCGCGCTCCTCGCGCGCGAGCATCGAAACGACGACGCTTCCCACGTTACCCGCGTAGTCGGTCCCCGAGGCGACGAGGCGAAGCTCGAGGTCGTCGCGCACGAAGTCGACGTCCGTGAACATCCGGACGGCCGGGTCGTACTCGAACGTGGCATACGTGCGGTTGTTGCTGAGGAGCGTGGTCGTCCACCGCCCCTTCGCGTCGGGGCCGGCGAGGAACGCTTGCGCCTGGACGTCGTCGACGCGTGTCCACCACGTCGTGCCGTTCGCAAGCGGCCACTGGAGGAACTTGACCTCGTTGCCGCGCTGGCGCGCCGAGAGGTCGGACGCCGAGATGGGGCCAACGAGCGCCATGTCCCAGATCTCGTCCCACATCGCGATCTCCGGGTTGTCGGTCACGAGCCGGTACTGACTTGGGGAGACGTCCGCGACGATGAGGGTGAACGTGGCCACGACCGTCGTGTCGGAGACGGCCTCGTAGCGCCACCAGTCGCCGAGGGCCCACCGGGGCGGCGCGGAGACGGGGGCGAGGTCCGCCGCGGGCGCCGTCGCGTTCGCGTCCGGCGCCGTCAGGTTCCCGACGCCCGCGAGCGAGGCGGGCCGGACGGCGGCGCCGGTCGCCGCGTCCGGGATCTCCGTGATGCAGCCCGCGAGGGCGGGGGCGGCGAGGAGCGCGAGGAGCGCGATCGGGAGGAGCCGGTGGACGGGCACGCGCGGGGAGTGGGATCGACCTGTCAAAGCCTTTCCGATGGCCGGTCGCGGGGGCCGCGGGGTTGCCGGGTCCACGCGGACGGCCCTTGACAGCCCTTATATATGCCATTCTGGATGGAAGCCTCCGAGGACCCTTCCTCTATGTTCCAACCCGCCGGGGACACCCTCTTCACGAGGGTGCGGAACCTCGAGTCCGCGCTCGGCTTCAAGCGCCTTTTCCTCAAATTCGAAGGCTCGAACCCCACGGGCACGCAGAAGGACCGCATCGCGCAGATGCACTACGAGGACGCGCACGAGAAGGGCTTCGACACCATCACGCTCGCGACGTGCGGCAACTTCGGCGCGGCGATCGCGTACGCGTGCTCGAAGAACGGCATCCGGCCCGCGATCTTCGTCCCGAGCGACTACCACGCGGTGCGCGTCGCGGAGATGGAGAAGCTCGGCGCGCACATCACGCGCGTGCCCGGCGACTACGAGGACGCGGTCGCCGCAAGCCGCGAAGCCGCGCGCCGCGAAGGGTGGTACGACGCGAATCCCGGCGGCGCCGACCAATGGTCGATCGCGCGCCGGGGCTACGGGATGATCGCGCGCGAAATCGTGGACGCCCTTGGACGCATGCCCGACACCGTCGCCGTCTCCGTCGGGAACGGCACGACGCTCGCGGGCGTGTTCCAGGGCTTCAAGGAGGTGATGGGGGAACGCGGCTTGGATCGCGTTCCCAGAATGGTGGCGGCTTCGACGCCGCGCGGCAACCCCGTCATCAAATCGTTCAAGCAGGGCTCGCGGGTCTGCCTCGACCTCAAGCCCGCGGAGATCCGCGAAACCGAGGTCAACGAGCCTCTCACCAACTGGCATTCCTTCGACGGCGACCGCGCGCTCGAGGCGCTCCACGAATCGCGCGGCTTCGCCGAGTACGTCTCCGACGCGGAGATGCGACGCGTCACGATGATGATCCGCAACGTCGAGGGCATCAACGTCCTCACCGCGAGCACGGCGGCCGTCGCCGCCCTTGCGCGCGTCGCGACGACGCACGACCTCGGCGACTGCCACGTCGCGGTCCTCACGGGCCGCCGCGTCCCGGCGCGCCGCCCCGAGCAGCCCCTTGCGAAGGCGGCGCGCCCCGCGGAGGCGCCGCCGTCGTGACCGCGGTGCCCGACCCGGCCGCGACGATCCCCGCGATCGTGCTCTGCGACGGCAAGTTCGCCCACGCCGACGGCAAGACCGCGCACGGCCTCGTGCGCCACAGCGAACTCTACGACATCCAGGCCGTGATCGACGCGACGCTCGCGGGCCGCGACGCGGGCGAGGTCCTTGATGGTCGCCCCTGCGGCATCCCGATCGTCGCGGACCTCGAATCCGCGCTGGCCGCCGCGCGCCGCGCGCCGAAGATCCTGATCCTCGGCGTCGCCACGGACGGCGGGCGCATCCCGCCCGACTACTTCCCCGTCCTCGAGCGCGCCATCCGCGCGAAGCTCGACGTCATGTCGGGCCTCCACGAGGAGCTGAACGACCAGCCGCGTCTCGTCGCCCTCGCGAAGGAGCGCGGCGTCACGCTCACGGACGTGCGGCGCGCGCCCGCCAAGCGCGACCTCCATTTCTTCACGGGCAAGATCGAGGAGGTCACGTGCCCCGTGATCGCGGTCCTCGGCACCGATTCGGCGATCGGCAAGCGCACGACGGCGCGCCTCCTCGTGAAGCGGCTGAACGAGCGCGGCGCGAAAGCCGTCTTCGTCGGCACGGGCCAGACGGGCCGCATGCAGGGCGGCCGCTACGGGATCATCCTCGACTCCATCATCAACGACTTCGTGACGGGCGAGATCGAGCACGCCGTGCACGAAGCGTGGAAGCACGAGAAGCCCGACATCATCGTGGTCGAAGGTCAGGGGGCGCTGACGCACCCTGCTTATCCGGGGGGGTTCGAGATCATTGCGGGGGCTCGGGTGCGGGGCATTGTGCTGCAACATGCTCCGGGGCGCAAGACGCTCGATGGGTTCCCGCAGTATCCGATGCCGGATCTGGGGCGGGAGATCCAGCTTCTCGAACTCCTGAGCCTGAGTCCCGTGATCGCGATCACGCTGAACCACGAGAATCTCGACAAAGCGGGCGTCGAGGCGTGGAAGGCGCGGCTCGCCAAAGAACATGGGAAGCCGGTCACCGATCCGCTGTGGGATGGGGCGGACGCGCTGGTGGAGGCGGTGGCGCAAACGTACGGGATCGACGTGAAGCGTTGAGCGTCGACGTTCGTGACAGAAGCATGGTCTGGAATGCCCAAAGTCGGACCGCGATCCTCAGCGCAAGATTTCACTCGGTCGCCGATGAGTCACGAACCGGCTGACCCCGTCCGCTGGAGGGTAGCTAGCCTCTTGCGCTCGTCCGCTCGAGGGCCCCGCGTCGGCGGGTGCAGGGGGCGGAGCCCCCTTGCCGGCTGACCCCGTCCGCTGGAGGGTAGCAAGCCCCTTGCGCTCGTCCGCTCGAGGGCCCCGCGTCGGGGGGTGCAGGGGGGCGGAGCCCCCTTGCCTCACGGGAGGAGTCCAGAGGAGGGGGCGAGTAGCCCCCTCCTCTGGCACGAAGTCGCACAGGCCCCGCAGGGCCTGTGCGACGGAGTGTCGCTGTAAGGGGTCGCGCGGGCGTGGAAGGTTCGGACCTGCGTGGAAAGCCGTTGGAGGCGACTTGCCGATCCGCGACGATGCTTCGGGTATGGCTGCGTTGAGGCTGCGTCCCCGCGCGACCCCATGCCTCGATGGGCCCCCGTGAAAGATATATCGACCGCAACGACCACGGTGGGTGGATGCCCGCCCGCCCGGGTTTTCAGGGATTCTTAATCGATGCAGCCGATATCGAGCCAGCCGTCGAAGAGGTCGTGGGCGAGGCGGCGTTGAACCGGTTCGACCACCTCGGCGTGGGCGAGGACAGCGTCCACCTCGACGCCGGGGGCGGCGAGGTCCGCCCGCTCGAGCATGGCGCGGAGGATCGCGGGGGTCGTCTCCAAGTGGAACTGCACCGTCCACGCGAAGGGGCCGAGGCGGGCGGCCTGCTCGAGGCCAGCGTCCGAGACGGCGAGGTTCGGAGCGTCCGCGGGCCGGGCGTAAGCGTCGCCGTGGCAGTGGAAGGCCTCGAAGCGCTCGGGGAGGACGTTGAAGAGCTCGTCCTTCCGGCCTTCGTCCGAGAGCCGCACCTCGCCGAAGCCGATCCCCGGGGCGGGGCCCTTGAACGCCCGGCCCCCGGCGGCGACGGCCGCGAGCTGCGCGCCGAGGCAGACGCCGAGAAACGGGGTGCGGGTCTGCAGGGCTTCGCGGACGAGGGCCAGCTCGCGACGGAGCCAGGGGGCGCCGTCGAGGTCGTAGGCGGCCTGCGGGCCGCCGAGCACCACGAGGCCGCGGTGGCCCGAGACGGTGCTCGGGAGGGTTCGTGCCACGCCTCGAGGACGCGCGCGCGGAGCCCGCGGCCCGCGATCGCGTCGAGGATGCGACCCGGGGCCTCGGCGGGCGCGTTCTGCACGACGAGGATCGGGTACGGGGGCACGGCTTTCACACGGCGGGGCGTGGGCTTGAACCCCGCGACGCCGCCGGCGGCAGTTTCATGACCGGCACCCCCGATCGCGCCGCGTGTCGGCGTCTCGGAGCGCGCGAGGCAGGGGCGTTCGCGGGGTCCCCGGCGCGTCGCTTGCGTTCTTCGACGAGGTGCGCGTCGCGGAGCCGCGCCTCGCGCCGCGCGCGATCGAGACGACGATCGCGTTCGTCCCTGCGAAGGGACGCGTGAAGCGCTTCACGCTGCGCTACCGCTACGACCGCGCGGTCGTGGGGAACGGGTGGCGCGCGGCGAACCACGCGCGGGTCCTCGCGGCGACGCCCGCGGTGAACTACGCGCTCTTCGCGAAGCGGCTCGTGCTCGACTACGCGGTCACGAAGGAGGATCGCGCGTGGATCGAGCGCGCGATCGCGGTGACGGCGCGCGAGCAGGTGCTGAACCGCTTCGCGACGGAGTCGCCGCACCCGCTCATCCTCCCGGAGTACCACACGCCCGTCGGGGATTTCGTTCCCGCGATGGTGGAGCGCACCGCCAGGCTCGTTGCGGGCCGCGACCGCGCCCCGCGCGGCGAGGCCGCGCCCGCGTCGGACCCGGGCCGGTTCGCGGTGCTGTCCTCCGGCGGCAAAGAGTCGCTCCTCACGTACGGCCTCCTGAGGGAGCTCGGGCGCGAGGTGCATCCCGTGTTCGTCAACGAGTCCGGGCGGCACTGGCACACGGCCCTCACGAGCTGGCGCCACCTCTCAGCGGCGGACCCGCGCGCGCGGAGGGTCTGGACGGACGTGGACCGGCTCTACGTCGGCGCGAACCGCATCCTCCCGTGCGTCCGGCCCGATTTCCAGCGCGTCGCGGCCGACGTCTATCCGACGCAGCTCTGGACGTTCAGCAACTACCAGCTCGCGGCGCTTCCCGTCCTCTGGGCGGACGGCGCGGGGACGCTTGCGATGGGGAACGAGTACGACGAGGGGCCGTGGCCGGAGGTGAAGGGCGTTCGTCACTGGCATGGGATCCACGACCAGAGCGTCGAGTTTGACGCGGCGGCCTCGGAGTACTACGTAAGAAAGGCTTGGGGCGTCGCGCAGACGAGCCTCGTGCGGCCGCTGACGTGCTACGCGATCCAGGGCCTCCTGGGGACGCGCTACCCGGATCTTTTCGAGACGCAGACGTCGTGCCACGCGACGACGATCCGCCGCGATGCACGCGGGGACACGACGGTCGTGCCCTGCGGGCGCTGCTCCAAATGCCTCGGCGTCCTGCTCTTTCTCGGCGCGAACGGCCTCGACGCGACGCGCATCCGGTACCGGAGCGAGGACGTGGGGGCGCTCGCGGCGCGCGTGGGCGACACGCGCCTCAAGCTCGACGAGGGCGAGGCGGAGCACGCGCTTGCGTCGTTGGTGGCGCGCGGGTGGCGGTTCGAAGGCTCGGCGAACGGCTTCGAGCCTCGCCGCCACCGCGGCGCGGTCGCGCTGCACGAGCGCGGGTGGCGCCCGCCCCGCGGGATCGGGGCGGGCCTCCGGCGCATCTTCCGCGAAGGGCTCAGCGCAGGTCGACGTTGAGGTTGTTCGCGTAGGTGGGCGGCGTCGTGAAGTCGCCGTACACCTGGGCGCCAACCTCCGGGAGGAGGACGACCTGGATGGCCTTCCGCGGCGCAAGGGCCGTCGGGGTGTCAAAGGTGACCTCGACGAGGTCGCCGTGCGAGATGACGTTCGATCCGTCGCCGCCGCGGAGCCACGTGAGCGTGAAGAGCGGCGCGGTGTCGACCGAGTAGTGCCGAACGTTCACGCCGTCCGAGTATCGGACGACGAGCTTCGAAAGGTCGGACGGGGGCGCCCCCGCCGCGAGTTCGACGTTGTACTTGAGGCGGTAGATGTCGGCCGACGTGCTGTTGCGGGTACCGTAGATACCCACGATCTGCACGTTCGACGAGACTTCGTTCGTCGCCTGCTTCCCCGTGAGGGACGCGCGCTGCTGCAGTTGGCCAGACGTGCCGATCAGGACGGCGGCGGCGACAGCGGCCACGAGCACCATGGCGATGAAGACGATCAGCGTACCGACGCCGACCTCGGCGCGGTCGTTGGCGATCTTACGGGAAGCGGCGTTCGCTTTCATTCGATTCCCGCACAGGCTCGGTCGGAGGGGGGACATAACAGTCGCGTTTGTGGCCCGTCGGCCGAGGTCCCCTCGGCGAATCATTCCGGAATGGGTTTCCCGTAGAGATAGGCGTGGGGCGGATCGTAGACCTGGTAATAGTTCCTCAGGAGACGGAGCCGCTCGTACCCGGCGCCCTCGTAAAGCGCGATCGCCGCCCTGTTGTCGACATGCACCTGGAGGACCACGCGGAGGCATCCTTCCCGCGCAAGGCGCCGCTCGATGGTCGCGAGGAGACGCTTTCCGAGGCCGCGCCCGCGGGCTTCGGGGTGGACGTTCACCGTGTAGATGGTTCCGACTTTCCACCCGCCGTGGACGAAGGCCCCCACAAAGCCGATGAGCTCGCCTTTCTCGACAAGCTTCAGGTTGACGCTTCGCGCGCGCTCGAGCGCGTACCGGTAATCCTCGACGTCGTAGGCGACTTCTGGCGGGTAGCATGCCCGCTCGAGGGCCAGGAGCCGTTCGAGGTCGCCGGGACGCGCCTCGACGACGCGGGCGGTCAGAGAAACCCTCCGATCGTGGGCGCGTCCAGGAAGTCGGCGTCGTAGAAGCGGCGCGTCTCGTCCTCCGCATCGCGATCCGGGGCGAGCGCCGTGACGATGCGGTGGCGCACCACGAGATCGGTCGCGACTTCCGCGGCCCGTCGCGCCACCGCCTCCTGGACCGAGAGCCGGTAGCGCGCCTCGTCGACGAGGTGATAGGCGGAGCCGACGAAATGGTCGCGCTCCGCGAGCGCCGCGAGGATGCGGGCGAGGCCCTCGCGCGCGGAGGCTTCGAGATCGGGCGCATGATCGAGGCCGGCGACGCGGCCACGTGGCGTCAACCCGCCGGCTTCGTCCATCGAGAGGATGCGGAGCCCGTCGCCGTCGCGTTCTCCCGTGAGCCATGCGAGGTCGGGCGCGAGGTAGAACGGGCGCCGCACGACGTCGCGCTCCTCGAAAGGCTCGAGCGCCTCCTCCATGAGGTCCGCCGAGGTGGCCTCGACGCCCCCTTCGCGGGCGAGGGCTTCGAGTCCCTCGCTCGTGAATGTCTCGCCGCCGCGCGCGACGATGCCCGCGAGCGCGGCCGCGGCGTCTCCCCAGGCGTGGGCGCGGCGCGCGCGTCGACGGAACTCGGCGTGGCTCGCGCGCGATTCCTCGACGAGCGTCGCGAGGCGTTCGCGCGCCACGCTCGCGATGGACGCCTCGAAGGCCGCATCGAGCGAACCCGGGGCCGACTCGACGCCGCGGCACGTCCAGTTCACGTACGCCTCGACGCGCGCGCCGAAATAAAGGTGGAACGGGAACGTGCGGCAGTGGAGCGGCCGCGCCTCATAGGCCGTGCAGCTGCGGTCCCTGAGGAGCGAGCACGCGCCGCACCCCCCCTGGAGCGCGAGGTACGAGCGATCGCCGTGCGCCAACAGCTTGAGCGGCGTGACGCGGGTTCGGAGCGCGCGCGCCTCCGCGGACGAGACCTCCGGCTGGAACGTGCAGCAGAATCCGCAGCCATCGAGGCATGCGAAGGCCTTGCCGCGAAGCTCGCGGCGGTCGACGTCCACGACCGGTGACGGCCCGTGACCGGGCATCAACCTTGCTGAGCCGCGCCCGCCGGCTCCTCCGGCATGACGAGGAGCGCGACCAGGTATGCGATGACGCCCGGCACGAGCGCGGTGAACAGGATCACGAGCACCGTCACGAGCCGGACGATCGTCGGGTCCACATCGAGATATTTTGCGAGGCCGCCGCACACGCCGCCGATCACCCGATCGGTCCGCGAGCGGTAGAGTCGCTTGGGTTCGCTCATTGCCTCAGGATCGGCCTCCCCGCGTTTGGCTCCTTCGCCGCTCATGGTAGCGCAGGAGGCCATATGCCGCGATGGCCCCCATCCCGGGGACGAAGGCGGTCCCGAACGCGGTCCTGAGGGTCCACGGGCCCGCCATCTCGGGGGGCGGCCGCGCGATGCCGGATGACATGATCTCCGCCACGAGGACCAAGGCGGCGAATCCGAGGGCCGTGAGCGAGGGGACGTCCTCCCGTTTGAGCATGAGCCAGGCGAGGAAGCCCATCGGCACGACGGCGAAGGCGAGGCCCCCCAGGACGAGGGCGCCGAGCGCGCGGAGCGCGACGTCCTCGGTCAAAACGAGTCCTCGACAATCTCGAGTTCGATCTCGCGTCCGCCGTGATCGTACGCGCGCCACGTGCCGTGGCGGTATGGGTTCGCGACGATGACGTGCGTGTGGCCGAAATACCGGAAGAGGCTGAGGTCCGCGTCGCTCGGGATCGCGTACGGGCTCGGGTGGCTGTGCACGGTTCCGATGATCGAGGGGTCGACCGGCAGGTTGTAGAGCGGAAGGAGCGCGTGGCGCTCGCCCCCGATGGTCGCGGGGACGAGGATGAGCTCCGTCACCGTGTCGCCCTCCGCGCGCAGCGTCCCGCCGAACTCGTGCGGATGCGAAGCCTTCGCGGCCTCGAACACCATCTCGAGGACGTCGCGGCGGATCTTGGTGACTTTGCGGACATATTCCGGTTCTTCGTCCTCGGTCTCGTCCGCGAAGCGTTCCGCGGCGGGGTCGGGCGCGTGATCCTCGGGCGTCGTGGAGCCGAAAAAGCGCTTGAGACGCCGCAGGAAACCCACGATCCGGGGGACGCGGCGCCGCGCGAAATAGCTTCCGAAACGGCGGGAATGCCCTCAAACCATCGGCAAAGCTATGCAGGGTGGGTCGTCTCGGAGTGCGGGAGGGTCTCCATGCCGCCCGCGTACGTGAAGACGTGCCGCGACCTCCTCTGTTACGAGGCCGCGAAGCTCGAGGCCGTCGCCGCGCGCCGTCCCGGGGACGCGAGGTTCATCCTCGATCGCGTCAAGACCCTCCGCGTGGGACCTCTGCGCTTCGATGAAGTCGAGGACCCCGCGCGCTGCCTTTTCGACGGGATCGAAGCGGCGCCGGGAGGCGAGTGGCTCGTTCCGTTGGAAAAGGGAGGCCTGGAAGTCGCTTCCAACCTCGTCCCCGCCTGCGAAAGCTGCCGGGCATCCAAAGGCAACCGCGACGTCCTTGCCTGGTACAAGGATCGTCGGGTCCGCGTGCCTCGCGCGGTGTGGCGCCGTTACCTGCGCGCCATCTACGACACGTGGGAGAAGCAGGGCATCCTCGAAGGCCCCGTGCCCGCTTCCGAGGCGAAGCGATGGTCCACGGTCGACGTCGAGCGCTGATCAGCGCAGGCGTTCGCGAAGCCGCGTCATGAACTGGTTGCGGAACCGGATGAACCTCGCGCGTTCGCGCGAAGCGCCGACGTGCAGCTCGTCATCGGGGCTCATGTCCTGCTCGAACTGACCATCCACCACGACGATCGCCTCCTTCTCGCGGTGGAGCATCCGGATCGCGAGATCGACGGTGCTCGGGAGAACCATGGGTCGCGACGCGAGGCTGAAGGCGGCAAGCGGGACGACGATCATGCCGTCGACGCGGGGATCCACGATGGGTCCGCCCGCGCTCATCGCGTACGAGGTCGAGCCCGTGGGCGTGGAGACGATGAGGCCGTCCGCGCGGATCGCGAGCCGGTCCCATTCGCCCCAGGCGAGGTCGAACGACACGAGTTTGCTCACGCGCTTCGACTTCACGACGACCTCGTTCGTCGCGTTCGGGAGCGCCTTGCCGTTGAGCGTGACGCTGAGCTTCAGGCGACTCTCGACGAAGTAGTCGCCCGAGAGGAGGCGGTTGAGTCCGTCGGAAAGCTCGATCGGCTCGATCTCCGTGAGGAAGCCCAGCTCGCCCACGTTGATGCCGAAGATCGGCGCGGGGTTGAGCTGCAGCGTGTGGAGAAGCGTCCCGTCGCCGCCGACCGCGACGATCGCGTCCACGCGCATGTCCTCGATGGGTTGCGCCGCGACGTTCACGCCGTCGAACTGCTTCGCGACCTCCGGCTGGACGACGAGGTCCGCCTTGCCCGCGAGGTAATCGTGGACGTGCCGCGCGATCTTCACGCGGCGCGGGTCGTCGGGCTTCGTCGCGATGCCGATCCTCACGTGAGCACCCCTTCCATCGCCGAGAGCATCTCGGGACCCGAGGCCGCCACCACGCTCGTGCGGGGCTTGAGCGACAGATCCATCTCGAGCTCCGCGCCGTGCGCGTCGAGCACGCGGCCGCCGGCCTCGCGGACGATGAGCGTCGAGGCGGCGACGTCGATGACGCGCATGCGCTCCGGCGCGTAGAAGTAGAGGTCGAGCCCGCCCGAGGCGACGAAGCACATCTCGAGCGCGGCAGCGCCGAACGAGCGGACGTTGAAGGGAAGCCGCGCGAGCGCGATGGCCTTCGGGCCCGCGTACTTGCCGAGCGTGGGCGCGACGAGGAGGTCGTCCGGATCGTAGGGCCGCGTGCGGATGCGCTCGCCGTTCAGGGTCGCGCCGCGGCCGCGCACCCCGGCGTACACGTCGCCCGTCGCGACGTTCAGCACCACGCCGCAATCCACGTCGGAGAGGCGCCTGCGCCCGAGCGCGAGCGAGATGCAATAGAGCGGGATGCCGCGGCTCGCGTTCGTCGTCCCGTCGATCGGGTCCACGACGAGGAGCCGGTCGCCGCCGTAGGCGACCTCCCCCGCCTCCTCCGAGAGCACGTTCCAGCCCCGCCGCTCGGCGTGCTTGAGGATGATCGCCTCCGCGAGGCTGTCCACGGCCTTCGTGAACGTGCCGTCCGCGCCCATGCCGACGACGCGGCCGAATCCGTCCACCGGCGCTGCGCGAACCGCGCCCGCGACTTCGCGCGCGATGGCGGTGAGCGCCTCCACGTCCGGGTGCACGCTTCGACATGGGCGCGTCGGGCATAAACTTCCTCCCTTGCGGCCGTGGGCCCGCTCCCTGTCGGAAAACTCGACAAGCTCATGAACCCCCGAGGGTCTTGGAGGCGCGTGCCGGTGGAGCGGGAAAGCAAGGTCCCGGACGACCCCGTGGACGCGTTCGTGCAGCGCGCCATGAACGGGTCGAAGGGCGGGGCGAAGATCCTCGCCGACGCGCTCAAGGCCGACGTGGCGCTCCTTCCGCGCGTCGTGCCGCTTCTCAACCATGACAAGCCCAACGTGAAGGCCGGCGCAGCCGAGGCGCTCCAGGAGATTGCCCCCGCGCACTCGGCCGACCTCGCCCCGCACGCGGCCGTCTTCGTCGCGGGCATCGCGTCCTCCCAGGGGGACTCTCGCGCGATGGAGGCGATCCTGCGCGCCTTCAACGACATCGTGCCGCTCGCCCCCGCGAGCCTCGACGGCGACGGCGTGCGCGTGCTCGAAGCGGTGCTTTCGAAGCGCCCGAAGCCCGAGCTCGCCGAAGCCGTCTACATGGTGCTCGGCCGCTGGGGCGGGACGAGCCCCGAGCGCAGCGCCGCCATCCTTCCGCTTCTCTCGAAGGGCCTCTCGGGCAAGCCCCGCGAGCCCGTCGCGAAGGCGCTCCTCCTCGCCGCGGCCGACCTCGCGCGCGGCCCCGGCGCGGCCGACGCCCGCAAAGCGGTCCGCGACGCCGTCGCCCCGCTGCGCGGCCACCCCTCGCCGCTCGTGCGCGAGCGCGCCGCGAAGCTCGTCGTCGAGCTCGACCGGGCGGTCTGAACTCGACGGGAAGCATCGCTTCGACTGATCCGCTTTTGTCGTCTCGAGTCCATCGCGGCGTCATGCCCCGCCGCAAGTACGGCCGCCTCACGAAGCCGATCGGAACGGCCGCCGGGAAGAACTCCTCCGCCGCGAAGCGCGCCGTGTGAGTACGAGTCAGAGAGTGAAAACAAGATCCACGCCGATAGAGGACACGACGCGGGTTTGGGTCGGGGGTCCAGGGGGCGGCAGCCCCCTGGTCCACGGGAGGGGCCGCGGCGTTACGCCGCCGCGGCGGCGACGTTCTGCGGAACGTCTTCGCCTTGCGTTCGGCGGAACGCCGCGGCGAGCACGAACCCGCAGGTTCGTGCGGAGTCCAGAGGAGGGGGCGGATAGCCCCCTCCTTTGGCACGGAGTCGCACGGGCCCGAAGGCCCGTGCGACGGAGTGGCGCTGAAAGTCCTACTTTTCCTTGTTGAAGATCGCGTCGTACTCGCCGGCCTCGATGGCCTTCTGGACGACGCGGGGGTCCTGGCCCTCGACGGTGATGCCCATCGAGACGCACGTGCCGAGGACTTCCTTGACCTTCTTCTTGAGCGTCGCGCCGAGGAGCGCGTCCTGCTTCATGCGGGCGACCTTGATCGCCTGCGGGATCGTGAGGTTCCCGACCTTCACGTTCTTCATGTCGCCGGAGCCCTTCGCGATGCCGAGCTCCGAGATGAGGAGCGCCGACGTCGGGGGCGTGCCGACCGTGATCTCGAAGTCCTTCGTCTTCGGGTCCACCGTGAGCTTGATCGGGACCTTCATGCCCGAGAAGTCGCGGGTCTTCTCGTTGATGGCCTGAACGACCTTCATGACGTTCACGCCGAGCGGTCCGAGCGCGGGGCCGAGCGGCGGGCCGGCCGACGCCTTCCCGCCATCCACCAGAACTTCGATGACTTGTGCCATGGTTGTGTGGCTCCTGCTCCCACCCCGAAGGTGCTCGGTCCCCTCGCGAGCGCGAAGGGGCTGAGGGGGATGGAGAGAGCAAGCGTTGCAGGCGGCGGAGTGTTTTATAGGTTTTGGAGGCGGGAAACGGGGTGACGGGCGCCGGGTCTCGGGAGTCGGGGCCGGGACCGGGATTCGGGCCCGGGTCCGGGACCGGGTCCGGGACCGGGACCGGGTGGAGGGCCGCGTTGCGGCGAATTATGACGCGAGGACCGCGCCGCGCTTCGCGCTCTGTTCTGGGACGACCTCCAATGGGCGAACGAACCGCTCGGCGTACAAGACGCGGGCGCATGGGGTGTACCGGGCGGCGGGATTCCAATCTTATTCAGGAAGCGAGATCCCGCTCGACTTCCAGAAACACTTGTGTTCATGGAGCGGACGCTCTGAGGGCAGTTGCTGGGGACGGGGCGACGGGTTCGATGCCCGGGTTCTCGCCACATCGCGCCGGGTCGTCGTGTGGACTGCGTGAGCGCCCTCACGCGCCGCCGTCGACGACGTCCCGCAGCCCCCACGCCGGCTCGAGCACGTACACGCCGGTGTGCATGTCGGGGATGAGGAGGTACCCGCGCGCGTCCCACGCGGCGCTCCACACGAACGGCACGAGCGGGGCCGGCGTTTGGAAGAACGTCGAGGGGAGGACGTTGATCGGCTTCGAGGGCATGTAGGCCGCGACCGTGACGGGCTCCTTGAGGCGCGTCTCGTTCGAGATGTCGATGACCCACACGCCGCCGTGGTACCACGAGACCGCGAGCTGGCCCTGCGGCGTCGCGGCCATCTCGTGGATGCTGTACATGTAGCTCGCCCACGGGAGCCGCGGGGCGAACGGCGGCTTCCACGTGCCGAGGGCTTCCGGCTTCGCGGGGTCCGTGACGTCGATGAGGCCGACGCGGTCCGCGAAGCCCTGGATGTCCGCATACTGCTCGCCGCCGACCGCGATCACGGCGCGCCCGTTGATAAGGCCTGGGATGGGCGTCTGCTCGTGCCACCCGGCGAAGTCGCCGACGGCGCCCTGGTGAAGGAGCTCCGGGGAGGCGGGGTCGTTGACCTTGTAGATCGCGAGTTCCTTCGTGCCCGTGTAGAGGATCCAGTCGCCCGTGATCGGGTGCTTCGCGACGGAAGCGTCGTGGCGGCCCGGGACCTTGGCGATCTCCGTGAGCTTGCCTTCGGCGCGGTCGAACTTGAGGATCGTGACGGCGCTCGTGAACACGTAGTCCACGCCGTCGATCGTCGCGACCTGGATGTTGTGCGACCCGGCCGTGGGCAGGAAGTCCACGAGCTTGGGCTTCGCCTTGTCCTTCACGTCGTAGACCGCGATGCCCGACGGCGGGGTGCTCGGGGCGTGCGGCGCGGTCGCGTCGCGGCAGTCGCCGACGACGACGGCCGTCGGGAGGACCATCTGGCAACCGTAGAAGACGTACTCCCCGTCGTCGCTGAAGCGCGCCGTCCAGCCGTCCGCGGCCGAGGGGACCCAGGAGACCGGCTTCGGGGCCTTCGGGTCGGAGGTGTCGAGGATGACGAATGCGAGGCCGCCCTCCATGCCGGAGACGACGGTCCAATTGCCCTGGACGTCGATCTGCGTGATGCTCCCGCGGACGCCCGGGGGCAGGATGCCGCCGACGCCCGTGTGGCCGACGAGCGTCAAGCCGTGCGAGCCCGCGTGGATGGTCGGGACCGCGTGCGCGGGGCCGTGGTCCGGGTCCACGAGCTTCGAGAAGTCGAAATCGGGCTTCGGAACGGTGAACGGCTCGAAGGCCGGAACCTCCGCGTCGCCCGCGGGCTGGACTTCGGGACCGCTCGGGGTCGCGATGCAGCCGGCGAAGGCGAGGGCAAGGAGCGCGAGCGCGCTCGCGAGGAGGAGGGGACGGGGCGGGGTCAAGGGGTCAGCCTCGCGCCTCCACCCCCGGAAGGTTTCATAAAGACTGTGGCCGCCCTCTTGTCCATCACCGCGTCCAACGCGGCAGGTGATCGCAGTCCCACACGCGCTCGTCGACGTCGACGCCGTCCTGCTGCATCTCAAGGATGAGCGCGCCGCCCGTGTCGGCGGGCGTGGGCGTGCACAGCGTGAAGCCGGGGCTACCCTGCGGCATCCAGACGTGGAGCGTCGAGAGGTAGACGCCCGGCGCCGTCGTTGAGAGGCGCAGCGGGAAGCGGGCCTTCTCGGTTCCCGTGACGTGCCACTCCGATGGGGGTCGCGCCTCGGCGCCGGGCGGGTTCGTGGACGTCGTGACGGGCATCGGGTTGCCCGCGCCCGTGCCGATGAACACGCCCGCGGGGCCCCACGTGTCGTCGGGCGTGAGCGTGACCCAGAAGATCTCCTTCGGATCGGCGGAGATGGGGCCGAGCGGGTTCACGACGGTGTGCGGGAGGAATTCGCCGAGCGCGTTCCCGTAGTCGTCGGGCCACGGATTCGTGCCGGACTTGTAGGGATCGGCGCGCTCGACGGCGCCGATGAACCCGTCCTCGTTCGCGTCGAACCACACGCCCACGATGACGCTCCAGGAAAGCTTGCCGGGCATCATGGTGGGGCGCCCGTCGTCCGCGCGGCCGGGCATGAGGAACTGCCGGTCGCCGACGCCGACGGTGGGCACAAGGTCGATCCATGCGCGGAAGCCTTCCCGGAAACGCGCCGCGTCCCCGGAGGCGTGCGACGCCTGCCGCGCGTCGCCGGGATCGATCGAGGTCTCCTGGGCGTAGGGCGCGTAGACCGCGCCTTCGACGAGCCCGGCGTACGGCCGGGCCGCGCCGTCGACGGGCACGGGCGGTCCCGCGCATCCGCGCGGGCAGAGCGCGAAGCCGGGCGCGGGGAGCGTGTGCACCGTGCCGGTCGCGAACGCCTCGTAGAGCGCGGAGACGGGTCCCGGCGCGAGGGAGGCGTAGACGTCGATGTCCGCGCGCGAGCGGGTCGATGGCGTGTAGGGTCGGCAACCCCGCTCGTCGCAGCTCGGCGCGAGCGTCGGGTTCGTCACCGTGACCATCGTGTACGTCGTGAGGACGGACCCGTCGTAGAACGTCGTGGTCGGACCGCTCGTGCTCGACCAGAGCGAGTTCGCGGACGGCTTGAAGTCGAAGTCGGGCTGGTCGGGGCCGGGCGCGTGCGTCGCGTAGGCGGGTTGGTGCGCGCCGGGCTCGACCCACGCGTACATCGTCTCGGTGGAGCCTTGAAGGGGGATCCACTCGTTGTCGGGCTCCATGCCAACGACTGCGCTACCCTGGAAACGCGGCCGGAAGTCGATCATGTCGTCGCCGTCGCGATCCTCCCACGGTCCGTACCACGCGCGCCACCACGCGGGGCCGGGGAGGAGCGCTTCGGCGAAGAGGCCGCCCGACGCGCGGTGGAGGTTCATGTGCGACCCGGGCTGCGCGCCGAACACGAAGGCCGCGGCGTCGCCGCGTTCGAGGGCCGCGGGGTCCGGCGCGCGCGCCGGGCCGTAGTAGCCGTTGAAGACGTCGAGCACGAGGTATCCCTCGTGCGGGCCGAAGGCGCCCGCGAAAGTCTCGAACGGACAAGCGGGGGAAGGGGCGTCGTTCATCGCTTCGACGAGGCATGTGCGCTGACCCGCGGCGTCGTTCGTCGCGTGGCGGTTCTCGTTCGTCTCGCGACGCACGTCCGCCGGGTCCGCGTGGACGACGGCGGCGGCGACGAGAAGCGCGGCGAGGGCGGCGGCGAGGCGCGAAACGCGGGACTGCAGGGTGAAGCCTCCCGCGCCGGGGATGGGGCTTCAGGCGCCTGAACCCTTTCCGGCGATGTCGGCCTGTCCGTGTCCGAGCGGACGGGGCGCGCGTCACGCATCCCCCGGGCCAGCCATAAACTCTTAAATACGGACCGGGCATAGCACGGCCGATGCCCGGGCCCGATGACGAAGCCTTTGAAGCCCCCGACCTGGAGGGCGAGGAGATTGTTCGCGTCAGGCTCCCCGACAAGAAGCTCGGAGAGCTCTTCGGCATCGCGGACCAGCTCCTGGGCGGCTCCCGTCTCAAGGTCATGTGCGAGGACGGCAACAGCCGCGTCGCGCGCATCCCCGGCAAGATGAAGCGCCGCATGTGGATCCGCGAAGGCGACCTCGTCATCGTGAAGCCCTGGAGCTTCCAGAACGAGAAGGCGGACGTGGTTTGGCGATACACGAAGACGCAGGCGGCGTGGCTCTCGCGCCGCGAGATCATCCCCAAGCAGATCGACGTCTTCTAGTGGTTCTCATGCCCTCCGACGTCGATTCCCAGGAGGGCTGAGCCCTGCCCCGCGTGCGCGAGGTCCGTCACCGGGCGACCGGCGGCGGCGACGCGGACCCCGACCTCCCGGAGGATTGGCTCGACGTCGTCGAAGGCGGCATCGAGCGCCTGCGCGGACCGAACAAGGGCAAGGAGGACGAGGAGCGCAAGACCCTCGACGAGGTCTTCGACCACGCGACGCTGCTCGTCCTGTACCGTTTCATCACGCGCGGCTTCATCCAGACGCTCGACTACCCCGTCTCGACGGGCAAGGAAGGCAACGTCTTCCACGCGACCGCGGCGGACGGCTCGAGCGTCGCGGTCAAGATCTACCGCACGAACACCGCGACGTTCCACAACCTCATGCCCTACATCGAGGGCGACCCTCGCTTCGGCAAGATCGGGCGCGGACACCGCGACCTCGTGCACGTGTGGGCGCAGAAGGAATACAAGAATCTCCAACGCCTCGTCGAGGCCGGCGTCCGCGCGCCGATTCCGCAGGCGCATCTCGCGAACGTCGTCATCATGGAGTTCGTGGGGACCGAGGGCACGCCCGCGCCGCTCGTGAAGGACCGTCCCTTCGACGACGCGCAGAAGGCGTACGACGCGATCGTCGCGAACTACCGCCGCATGTATCGCGACGCGGGCCTCGTGCACGGCGACCTCTCGGAGTTCAACATCCTGCACCACCACAAGGCGGGGACCGGCTGCCCCGCCGGCGACGAGCTCGTCATCATCGACGTCGCGCAATCGGTGCTCGTCCGGCACCCGTTCGCGCGCGAGCTGCTCGAGCGCGACGCGAAGAACGTCGCGCGATATTTCACGAAGCAGGGGCTCAAGCTCTCGCCCGACGCGGTCAAGGCCGACCTCCGCGGCCCCGACCCCGTCGAAGTCAAGGACGACGACGAAGAAGAGGAGGACGACTGACGTGACGATCATCGTCATCAAGATCCCCCAGAACCGCGTCGGCGCGCTCGTCGGCCCGGACGGGAAAGTCAAGCGCGAGATCGAGGACCGGAGCGGATGTTACCTTGGCGTCGACTCCGAAAGCGGCGACATCACGATCGACGACGAGAAGGCCTTCGAGCCCGTCCTCTCGCTCAAGGTCCGCGACGTCGTGAAGGCGATCGGCCGCGGCTTCTCGCCCGAGCACGCCTTCCGCCTGTTCCAGGACGATTCGTATCTCGAGATCATCGACATCACCGACCACGTCGGCAAGGCGCGCAAGGACATCGAGCGCGTCCGCGCGCGCATCATCGGCACGGGCGGCAAGACGCGCCGCTCGATCGAGGAGGCGACCGGCGTGCAGGTGAGCATCTTCGGCAAGACCGTCGGCATCGTCGGCGACGTCGCCGAGGTCGCCCTCGCGCGCGAAGCGGTCGAGATGCTCCTTGCGGGCGCGAGCCACGCGACGGTCTACAAGTTCCTCGAGCGCAAGCGGAAGGAGCTGCGCCTCCACGACATGGGCCTCTGAGCCGGCGTCTCGGCATCGTTAAGTGAGCCCGCCGGGTTCCCGGGCACGAGATGGACGACATCCTCCGCGCGCGCATCCTGGGGCTCATCGACGCCCCGCGCCCCATACCGGAGGAGGTCTTCGAGGAGCTGCAGCCCTTCGACGTCGCGGAGGTCCTCCGCGACCTCGAGGAGACCCGGCAGCCCGCGCTCCTCTCGCTCCTTCCCCCCGGCCTCGCCGCGGGGACGCTCGAGCACCTCGATATTGACGAGCAGCACGATCTCCTCGTCGCGATCGGAGAGGCGACCGCAAAGCCGGTCCTCGAAGCGATGAGCGACGACGCGCTCGTGGACCTCGTCGGTTCCATCCACCCCCGCCAGGCCTCCTACGTGCTCCGGCTCCTTTCCGACGAGCAGACCGCGAAAGTGCGCGAGCTGCTCACGTACCCGGAATCGAGCGCGGGCGGCCGCATGACGACCGCCTACATCGCGGTCCGGGAGCACTGGACGGCGGCGCGCATCCTCGACCACATCCGCGCGGTCGGCAAGGAGGCCGAGGTGGCGCAGGACGTGTATGTCGTCGACCGGCACGGCCGCCTCGCGGGCGTGACCTCGCTGCGCGACGTCATCCTCGCTCCTCCCGCGGCCTCCGTTTCGGAGTTCATGCAGGCCAACGTCATCGCCGTCCCCGCCATTGCCGATCAGGAGGAGGCCGCGCGGACGCTCGCGCAATACGACTTCGGCGCGCTTCCGGTCGTGAGCGCGGATCGGCGTCTCGTGGGCGTGCTTTCATCCGACGACCTCCTCGACGTTGCCGAGGAGGAGGCGACGGAGGACATCCAGAAGGCGGCCTCCATCGAGCCCCTGAAGATGAGCTACAAGCGCGCGGGCGTCTGGGTCCTCTACCGGCGCCGGGTCGTCTGGCTCATCGCGCTCGTCGTCCTCAGCATCCTTTCGAGCGGCGTCATCGCCGCGTACGAATCGACGCTTCAGGCGGCGATCGCGCTCGCGGTGTTCATCCCCCTCCTCCTCGCGAGCGGCGGGAATACGGGGTCCCAGTCGGCCGCGCTCATGATGCGCGCGCTCGCGACGCAGGACGTCAAGATGGCCGAATGGGCGAGCACGTTCGGCAAGGAGCTCGCCGTCGGCGTTCTTCTCGGAGCCACGCTCGGGGTCTTTTCGTCGCTCGTGGGATTCCTGAGGGGAGGCTGGACGATCGGCCTCGTCGTCGGGCTTACCATGATCGCGATCGTCCTCGCGGCGAACCTGCTCGGTATGGCCCTTCCCTTCCTCCTGTCCAAGGCGAAGGTCGATCCCGCCGTCGCATCGAGCCCGCTCGTCACGTCGCTCACCGACGTCACGGGCCTTGTCATCTACTTCTCCATCGCGACGTGGGTCTTCGCATCGGCGTGAGGATCGGCGTTCGTACCAGAAGGCTCGTCAATGCCGCACTGCGATCGAAGCCCGGTATGGCCGTCAAGGTCGAACCGCCAAGTCCTCGATACGCGTCGCCGAGCAAGCGATGGTGGCGCGAGCGCATGATCGCGCGCAAGTTTTCTCATCGCTGACCCGCGTGCGCCTCGTGGAGTCCGCGCACGAACTGCCGGTAGGCGGAAGGGTCGGCGAACGTCAGGGGTTGGCCTCGCCACGCGCAGCGCCGGCAGACCCACAGGAGCGTCTCGCCGCCGCCGAGGATCATGCCGTCGTCGAGCGTCGAAGGCGCCACGTTCTCGCTCCCGCAGCGCAGGCACGCGGTCACCTCGCCCTCTTCGTCCTCCACGGCGTCCGACGGGATCGGGACGGGCTCCGTCTCGGGCGCGGGGGCGCCCGGTCTGGGTGCGGAAGCGGCGGCGCGCGGCCGCGGAAACGCGAGCCGCCAGCCGATGATGAGGAGGAGCGCCGCAAGGCCCGCGAGGAGCAGGAGGCGACGGTTGAGGAGGCCGAGGAGGAGCGAAAGGTCGCCACCCGTGCGGGCGACCGTTTCGACGATGCCCGTGACGACGGTCGCCGCCACGGCGAGGCCCGCGCCGAAGCCCAGGCCGCCGAGCGCGCGGCGGAGCGTGATCTTCACGCGGCCACCACGTGCTTCAGATAGGCTTCCGGATCGAGGGACGAGAATCCCGCGAGGTCGATCGCGCCGCCGGGCCCCATCGCGCGGTCGCGCAGGAAGTCGCCCGCCTCGGGCTCGCGCCACCAGCGCCGTCCGTATTGGCGCTCGAGCACCGCGCGAAGCTCCGACTTGCGGATGTTGGCGAGCAGGTAGCTCGGCGCGTACATGTCGTTCATCGAGAGGATGTGGTGCGTCTGCCAGTACTTCCCGGGAACGCGCACGCCCATGTACAGCTCGGTGAGGTCCGCGTACAGGCGATCGGCGGCGTCGAGGTCGTCGACGAGGTCGTCCTCCCAGAAGTGGATCTTGTGCATCGCGTTCGCGCCGTAGAAGGTGAGGAAGTAGAGTTCCATGAAGCGGCGCCGGCGCATGAGGTCCGCCACCGCGGCCGGGTCGAGGCCCACGTCCTCGATGAGGTAGTCGGGCGTGAAAGCCAGCTCCTCGAAGAGCGTCGAGAAGATCTCGGCGACGCCGTTCGGGATGAGCACGCGATCCTCGAACGGGCGGTCGGCTTCGACGCACGCGAAGTGGAGCCCGTGCCCCATCTCGTGGTAGAACGACTCGTAGTCGCCGAGCGGCGACGTCCGCTGGTAGAGGACGCGCACGTCGCCGGGGATGCGGATGCCGAAGCACACCGGGCTCGAGTACTTGCCCTCGCGCGGCTCGCCGTCGATCGCGACGCGCTCCACCGGGAAGCCGAGACCGCGCGCCGTCTCCGCGAGCTTCGCGTGGTAATCGACGTTGGCGAACAGCCGGTCGACGGGCCCGTACACGACGCTGCGGTAGACGTACATGTCGTCGAAGTACTCCATCGCCGGCTTGCCGAGGACCTCGGGCGTCAGCTCGCCGGCGAGTCGCGCGAACGCGGGCTTCGCGGCGCGGGCCGCGCGGTCCACGACCTCCTTGAGGCGCGGAAGCGTGATGGACTCGTCAACGAGGTACACGTCGAGCGGCGTCGCGCCGTGCGGCGCGTACGTCGCGCGCGAAAGCGCGAAACGCTCCCGCAGGACGGGCGTCAAAACATCGGCCTTCGCCATCAGCTTGTCGAACACGTCCCGTCGCGCCGCCGCGTCGCGCGCGTGCGCGAAGTTGTAGCGCCGCACGTTGTTGAGGTTCACCTTCTCCCCGGCCCCTTCGACGACGACGTCGTCGTTGCGCATCCGGTAGATCGCGCTCTGGAGCCGGTTCTGCTCGCGGGCGGCGCCATTCGAGACCATCGCCCAGAAGAGGCGCGGCGGCAGGTCCTCGCGCGCAAAGCGCGCAAGCCCGTCTTTGCAGAGCGCCTCCACCTCGGCGGCGAGCGTCTCCATGCGCGCCTCCGAATGCGGGAATCCGGCGTACTGGTTGTAGTGCTCGAGCGCGAGCGCCTGCTCGCGGGCTTCCCAGTCCCGCGTGAACGCCGCGAGGTCGGACATGAGGGGGGCGACCGCGCTCGACCCCAAAAAGGACATCGACTCGCCCCGGGGGAACCCTGATGACGCCGGGGGGCCTTCGGCCCCGCGTGACGGCCACGTTCACGGCGCCGTGCGAGACGTGCGGGGCGAAGCGCGAGTTCGAGGAATTCCACCGCGAGAAGCGCCGCATGACGTCGACCCGCGGCGACTTCGCGTTCGACCACGAGTACGCGTTCAAGTGCAAAACATGCGGGTCCCGCTACGACAAGCTCGTCGACACGCAGGGAAACCTGCACAAGTGGAGCGGAAACCGGCACGTGTCGTACAAGCCGGGCTAGGCGCCCGCGTAGTCCTCGGCGATGAGTTCCCGCACCTCGCGCCAGTACTGCCGGCACTCGGGTCGCGCATCGAGATGGGCGACGAAGACGAGGTGCGGCTCCGGCGTGTCCCAGGTCGCGTGGCACGAGGCGCAGGTCTCTCGCATGGGCAGTTGACTGTCGACCGTGTGTCTTAACCTTTCCTTCTTCGCTTCGCCTCCTGTTGGATCGGTCGATCGTACGTTATTCTACATTATCGCCGGTCGAACGATCGGAATCGACACGTCGAGCGGGACCTCGACCGCGTCAACCGTCTCGTGGCGATGCCCGGCGTGCCCGCCCTCGGTCTCGGGCGGGTTGGCGACGGTCGAGTCCCAGTAGACGGGGTGCTTCACGCCGTTCATCGCGTTCGCGGCCACGCGCCACGTCGTGTTCGCGTCGAAGTCGTGCGCGCGCACGCCGTACGTGAAGCCGTCGAGCGCGTTCGCGGCGACGAGGACCTGCGTGTTGCGGAGCTTGTCGAGGAGGATCCCCGACTCGCCCGAAAGGCGCAGGAGCGGCTTGGTCGCGACGTTGCCGCGAAGCACCACCGACGCGTCGCGCACGGCCTGCACGACGAGGCCCGATCCGACCGCGGGCTCCTGGATCGTGTTGTTCTCGATCACGAGCACGCCCTCGGAGTGGAGGTGACGCTCGTCCTGCGCGTTGAAGATCGCGATGCGCAGGCTCGACTTCTCGATCGTGTTGTTGTCGATCGAAACGCGCGTGTGGTGCACGTGGGGCTTTTCCAGCTCCTCGTTCTGCTCGCTTGCGGCCTTCCGGTCGTCGCCCGCGTGGTTGAGGTCGTTGTAGCGAAGGCCCGCGCCGGTCGGGTCGCGGATCGTGTTGTGATGGAACCGGAAGTGGATGTGCCGGACCGTGTGGTCCACGATGCCGCCGTCGTCGGACGCGCCGTGGTTGTGGCCGCGCGCGCACATGGACGAGCTGTGGTGGTGGCCGTGGAGCTTCATGTCCACCGCGCCATAGATCGTGTTCCGTGTGAATTCGGCGCCGTTGAAGCCCGCGATGTTCAGCACGACGCCGGGTCGCGCCTCGAGCGGGTCGCCGATGACGTTCCTCGCCACGACGCCGTCGAAGTGGCGGATCTCCTTCACCCGCGCGATCTCGTTGTCCACGATCACGGCCGCGGTCGCGTCCCCCGTGCGGGCGACGTTGCGGTTCGTCTCGAGCGACTGGATGCGGTTCGCGTGCACGAGGCCGCCCGGGCCCGTCCAGTCGAGGATGAGCCGGCCGATGTGCGACTCGCGGATGACGAACCACTTGCTCGTGTCCGCGATGTGCACGAGGTCCGTGCTCACGCCGGAGATGACGAACGGGTCGTCGGGCGCGCCGCTACCCGAGCGGACGCCGCGGGAGGGGTTGAAGTCGGCGTCCGACTTGATCACGATGCGCGGCAGGCGGTCGAGGACGAGCATCGCGTCGAGGCGCGTCGGGATGCGCGCCCCGGTCGCCGCCGGGGGCCTCACGCCCCCGTCGCAGAGCGCCGACCACGAGCGGGCGTCGTCGTGGCCGTGGGCCCCGTGATCATGGCCGCGCGTCTCGGGGGGGTGGCTCTCGCCGTGCGCGTGCCCGACGTCGTCGGCGGGGGGCGATTCCCCGTCGTGGGCGAGGTACGTCGCCGCGCCGACGGTGGTCGCAAGCAGCATGAGCGCGATGAGGACGGGCATGAGGTTCCGCATGGACGTCGGTCGGAGTGTGCCTCGAGGGGCTTATACCGCGATTGGATGGAGGCTTTGAGATGTCTCCCGGCCGGTCCTGCCGGAATGCTTCGGCGTTCGCCCCATCGCATTATTAAGGTCGCGCGGCCGGTCGCTTTCCTGGTGACTCCGTGAAAAGGCGATCCCTTCTCGCGATCGGTGTCGCGATCATGATGCTTGCCGCCTCGGGCATCGCGCTTGCGGGCCGCGGCGACGATGATGACGGCAAGGACGGCCTCGAGCGCAAGCCGGAGAAGCCTCGTTTCGGCAAGCATGGGGACAAGTTCCTGCTTCGCAACGAGAACATCTCCGTGTGGTTCCACGCGGCGAAGAATCACGCAAAGCCTCAGCTCAAGGTGTTCCACACGGACGCCGACGGCAACAAGACCGGCTACTTCGTCGACATCGAACGTGTCATCGAGGTCGATGCGGACGCGTCGAAGGGCGAGCGCGTCGTCCGGTCGCTCAAGCTCTCGCGCGCGGACGACTGGAACGTGCGCACGATCGACGGTCCAGACACGCTCACGGTGACGATGGTCCGCGCCGAGGGGCAGGCCATCGTGAAGCTTGTCTTCCACATCTCGAAATCCGCACCGAGCGTGAAGTTCGACCTGGAGGTCGAGAACTGGCGCTGGGCGGAGAACGCCGCGAACCACAGCCTCGCGCTGGTGATGCTCGTCCACGAAAAGGAGCTGAAGCTCCGCGACGGCCGGTCCGTCGAGGTGACGGGCGGCCTGATCACGTGGGACCCCGAGGCGAAGGCGACCTACGCGGACGGATCATCGGCGAACCTCACGGTGCGGCGCATCCAGGCGCCGGCGACCGACGAGGGGGACGAGGATGAGGACGACGACCGCGAGCGCGCCGCGCGCGGCAAGCAGCGCATCGTGCTGCTCTTCGAGGGCGCGCCCGGCGGCTATGAGGGCCTCGTCTACGATCCGACCTTCACGGTCGCGTCGACCGCGACGAAGCCCGTGCCGATCGTCGGCCCCGCGCTCGTCATCGCGGCGGTGGCGCTCCTCGCCGTCGTCGTCCGCCGGCGCAGCTAGGCGCAACGATCATGGGCGTCCGCGCCCTCGTCCCCGCGTGACGGTCCGACTCGAGGCCGACGTGTGGGGGCGCGCGGACGCCCCGCCCCTTCTCCTTCTCCATGGCTACCCCTTGACGCGCGCCGCGTGGACGCCCGTCCTCGCCGCGCTCTCGAAGGACTTCCGCGCGATCGCGCCCGACCTGCCGGGTCACGGGGCCTCGCCCGCGGGCGAGGGCGCGCCGTCGATCGACGCGATGGCCGAGGCGGTCCTCGCGCTCGCCGACCGCCTCGAGTGCGAGCGCTTCGACCTCGTCGGCCATTCGCTCGGAGGCTACGTGGCCTTCGGCGTTCTTCGGCGCGCGAAGGACCGCGTCCGACGGCTCGCGCTCGTCACGACGAAGGCCACGCCCGATTCCCCCGAGGCGAAGGAAGCGCGCCGCCGTCAGGCGGATCTGCTCGAGCGCGAAGGTCCGCGCGGCCTCGCCCGCGCGCTCATCCCGAAGCTCTTCCGCGAAGGCGCCGGCGAGATCGCGATCGAGGAGGCTCGGCGGATGGTGGAGGGCAACAACGTCACGGGCCTCGTCCGCGCGCTCGAAGCCATGAGGGAGCGGCCGGATTCGACCCCGCTGCTCCGCTCGATCGCCCAGCCAACGCTGATCGTCGCGGGCGCGGACGATCGCGTCATGCCCCGCTCGGAGCAGGAGCGCATGGCGAAGGAGATCCCTGGCGCGACGCTCGTCGTTCTCGCGCAAAGCGGCCACATGCCGATGATCGAGGAGCCCGGCCCCCTCGTCGAGGCGCTCGCGCGACACTTCCTCTGACGAAAGGCTCAGGAATCCATCGCGCGTTCCGTCCCCCATGGGCGTCTTCGACAAATACAAGCTCAAGGGCAAGGCCGTGGACCCGGTCTGCCACATGGAGGTCGAGAAGTCCAACCCGCCCGGCGGCAAGGCCGTCCACGAGGGCGTCGACCATTATTTCTGCGGCGCGCCATGCCGCGCCAAGTTCGTCGCGGATCCCCAGCGCTTCCTCGGCCCCGGCAGCGAGGGCGGTCCGCACCAGATGGGTGGGCGACCTTGAAGCGTCCTTGATCGATCGCTCGGCGAGAACGGCTTTGCGCCACGGCCGGCCGACGCCACACCGTGACCGCCGAAGCGGAATCGTCCACCGCCTGCCGCTACTGCGGACGCGCCTTCGACGACGAAGACGACGTGAGCCGGCATCTTTCCGAGCTCAAGTCCTTCGGCCTGCTCGAGGACCACATCGCGATCCACCGCCCCGACCTCGCGGCGCCCGCGCCGTCCGCCGAAACCCGGCGTTCGGACGGCCTCGATTGGCTCTCCTTCATCTACCGCCGGGGCGTGCCGCCGGGCCACCGCCGCGGGCTCGACGAGCCGCGCGGCCGCCCGCGCAATCCCTGGTCGCCGCGCGGGCGCGACCGCTGAGTTGGCAGGCTTTAGAGCACGACCGGGGCGATACGGACCGTGCCCGACGTGATTCCCTTGACGGCAGGCGTGAACGTCACGAGGCAAGCGCAGTCAGATGACATCTTGATGACCATCGTCCCGCTCGCTCCCTTGCCCATAGCGAGGAGAGACCGGCCGCCACTCGAAACATCGTAGACGGAGAGCGTTCCGTCCACAGTTGCAGCCCAGCCCACCCGCATGCCGTTCACGCGTGCCGAATGGTCGAATCTAAGTTCGTCGCAGCCCGATGGCTTGCAATCGAAGGCGAGCGTCTTTCCAAATGTACTATCCATGATGGCGGGCCCGAAAAAGAGCGCGAGGATCATCCCTGCGGAGAAAACGGCGGCCATCATGTAGAGAATCAGGGTCATCCCTGGTACCGCCGCCGGTCGGGAGGTCAAGTGGATCGGAGTTTCGCGCGCGGCGGGAGCGGGTTGGATCGTGGGAATCTCGCGGCTACCCGCAGGGATCTTGATCTCGGAGGTGGCAACCGAGGGGTGCGCTTGGAGCGTCACTGGCGGAACCTGGGCGAGTGCTCCTGGGCCGTACAACGCCTGTTCCATGAAGGCGCGGAACCCGGGCACGGTCGCAGCCAGGCGATCCGGACTTTCCATCCGGACTTCCGCAGGTGTGCGATATCCTGCGTCAAAAAGCTCAGCGCCGAGCGTAGCATCGACGCCCAAGCTTTCGGCGAATCGTCGGATCGCCTCTTCACGGCGCACCGGTTCCACGACACCGGCATGAGATTGGACTGGGATGGATCTTGCGATCTCGGACTGATTTGGACGAAACGTCGACGGGGCCGCTGATCACCCGTTCGTCGGGGGCTCGAAGAAGGCGGACGCGTCGCGCTCGAACGAGTCGAGGGTCATCGCGCTCTTCTCGCCGCCGACTTCCAGGACGACCGGGAACGGCGTCGTCCCGTACACATTGTCCCCGTAGGAGCCCTGACTGATCACGAGCTTGAGCGAGCCGCCGGGCGCGACGACCGCGTCGAGGGGCTCGAGCGCGAGGCGCGCGACGATCGGTTGGCCGGGAACGACCGGCTTCATCGTCTGCGAGGCGTCGGCGAAGCGCAGGTCGAGCTGGCCCCACCCGACGCGCTTCTCGGTTCCGTTCTCGACCGCGTAGAGGTGCGCCGAGATCCAACCGCCGGGTCCCGAGGGCGTGACCGTGACGTGCACGCGCGGCATGCCCGCGAACCTGAGCCCGTCCTCGAAGGGATCGGACGCGAAGACCGCGCAGGCGCATCCCGCCTTGAGCGCGGGGCCGAGCGCGGGCACGGCGTTGGTCGCGCCCGACACGAAGCCCCCGCGGGCCGGGTCGAGCGCGACGGGGATGCGCGCGGCGTCCGCGGGCGGCTCGGTCGCGAGCTTGCCGTTCGGAGCGAGATGGAGCTTCAAGGGCGTCGCGTCCGCGGGGGGCCAGCTGTGGTCGCTTCGCCATCGGCCGGACGAGTCCGCGACCTGCACGCGCGGGCCGAGGTCGACCCTCGTGTCGCCCTTGAGCCAGTAGTCGAACCAGCGCAGGAGGATCTCGGCCCAGTCCCAGCGGCCCGGGTGGCCTTCGCGCGTGAACGAATCGGGCCACGCGTGCGCCCACTGCCCGAGGAGGTGCTTCACGACGAGGCCCTTCGCTTCGAGCTGGTTCACCCAGGGGTACGAGTGGCCGGGGTCCACGTTCCAGTCCTGGAGACCCTGCACGAGGAAGATGGACCCATTGTAGTTCGCCTCGACGCCCGGGCGCGAGTTGCGCTCCGCCCAGTATCCAAGCGGGTCGCGCTCGCCCGACGCGAACGCGCTCATCGCCGCGCCGAAGCCCTTGAAGGACTCGGGGCACACGATGCCGCCTGCGACATGCTGCGGCGAGCGGCCGTTCAGCACGTTGTTCTCGACGAAGCCGTACTCGTAGTAGAGCGCGTTGAGAACAACCATCCCGCGCGCCTCGTTCGTGCCGTTCTGGTACATGAGGTCCCAGACGTCGTTGACGCCGCTGATGGGGACGATGGTCTTGAGATACGGGTTCCCCGAGGCCGCGACTTCCCAAGGCGTGGAGCCGTCGTACGAGACGCCCACCATGCCGATCGCGCCGTTCGACCACGGTTGCTCGCCGAGCCACGTGATCGCCTGGTCGAGGTCCGCGCGCTCGGCCTTGCCCATGAGGTCGCTGCAGCCGCCCGCGTCCGCGGTGCCGCGCACGGGCACGAAGGCCACCGCGTAACCGTGCGGGACGAGGTTCTCGACGAGGCGGCGCTGCGTCTTCGTGAGATCGATCGTGTCGAGCGACTTCAGGTACGGGCTTGCAAAGACCACGATCGGGACCTTCGTGCCATTCGGGACCTCGGGCCTCACGACGCCGATCTGGATCGATGCGCCGTCGTAGGCGCTCGCGTGGCGCGTGATCTCGGGGACGGCGAGCTTGAAGGGACCGGGGATCGCGACGCGCGCGAACTTCTCGGTCGTGTTGTAGGTGCCCGGGAAAACGTGCGTGCCGCTGAAGCCGGTCGCGGGGGCGACGGCGGGATCGACGGGTCCGCCCGCGGGCGCGAGCTGGATGCAGCCGGCGAGGGCCAGGGTGGCGACGACGAGGGCGACGGGGAGCCGCATGCGGGCCCGCTCGCCTTCTCGGTATTTCTATTTTCGCGCGGGACGCTACACGTCCGCAGGAGGCTTGTACTCGCCCCACACCTCGCGGAGCGTGTTGCAGACCTCGCCCGTCGTCGCGTAGGCCTTGACGGCGTCGAGGATGAAGGGAAGGAGGTTGTCGGAACCCCGCGCGGCCTTCGCGAGGGCGTCGAGCGCCTCGCGCACGCGGGCGTTGTCGCGGCGGGCCTTGAGGGCCTTGAGGCGCGCGACCTGGCCGCGCTCGAGCGCGGGGTCCGGCTTCGCGATCTCGACCGCCGCGGGTTCCTCGACCTTGAAATCGTTGAGCCCGACCCATACGAAGTCCTTCGTCTCGACGCGGCGCTGGAAGCGGTACGCGCTCTCCTGGATCTGGCGCTGCACCCAGCCGGTCTCGATGGCCTTCAGCATGCCGCCGCGCTCCTCGATCTGCCTCATGATCGCGGTCGCTTCCGCCTCGAGGCGGTCGGTCATGGCCTCGACGAAGTAGCTCCCCGCGAGCGGGTCGACGGTGTTCGCGACGCCGGATTCGTGCGCGAGGATCTGCTGCGTGCGGAGCGCGATGCGCGCGGTCTTCTCCGTCGGGAGGCCGAGCGCCTCGTCGAGGGCGTTCGTGTGGAGCGACTGCGTGCCGCCAAGGACCGCGGCGAGGGCTTCGAGCGTCGTGCGCACGACATTGTTGTCGGGCTGCTGCGCGGTGAGCGAGCTCCCCGCGGTCTGCGTGTGGAAGCGGAGCTTCAGCGAGTCCGCGTCCTTCGCGCCGAAGCGCTCGCGCATGATGCGCGCCCACATGCGGCGCGCGGCGCGGAACTTCGCGACCTCCTCGAAGAAGTCGAGGTGCGAGTTGAAGAAGAACGAGATGCGCGGCGCGAAGGCGTCGACGTCGAGGCCGCGCGCCTTCGCCGTCTCCACATAGGTGACGGCGTCCATGAGCGTGAACGCGAGCTCCTGCGCAGCCGTGCTTCCCGCCTCGCGGATGTGATAGCCGGAGACGCTGATGGTGTTCCACTTCGGCACGCGCTCGGCGCAGAACGCGAACGTGTCCGCGATGAGCCGGAGCGACGGGCCGGGCGGGAAGATGTACGTTCCGCGCGCGATGTACTCCTTCAGGATGTCGTTCTGGATGGTGCCGTTCAGCTTGTCGGCGGGAACGCCCTGCTTTTCGCCGACGGCGACGTACATCGCGAGGAGGACGGCCGCGGGCGCGTTGATCGTCATCGAGGTCGAGACCTTGTCGAGCGGGATGCCCTCGAAGAGGCGCTCCATGTCCTCCAGGCTCGAGATGGCGACGCCGACCTTGCCGACCTCGCCCTCGGCGACCGGGTCGTCGGAGTCGTAGCCGATCTGCGTCGGGAGGTCGAAGGCGACGGAGAGGCCGGTCGTGCCGGCCGAGAGGAGGAACTTGTAGCGCTTGTTCGACTCCTCCGCGGTGCCGAAGCCCGCGTACTGGCGCATTGTCCAGAGGCGGCCGCGGTACTGCGTCGGGTGGACGCCGCGCGTATACGGGTACTCCCCGGGCATGCCGAGCTTCGCGGCCGGGTCCCAACCCTCGAGCGCCTCGGGCCCGTAGAGGCGGTCGACGGGCGCGCCGGAGACCGTGGTGAAGACGTCGCGTCGCTCGCCGTCCTTGCGCGGGGGCATGGCGGGGTCAAAGGGGCGTCGGTTTATCAGCGCTCCGCCCCTCGTCGGGACCTTTCCGTGTCACCTCCGAAGTCTTTTATACGTACGAGGTCGAGAGGGGGAAGAAGGCTGGCCGGTCGCCTCCCCGGAGGCTCCGCCCCGCCGCGGAGCCGCGTTGCCGATGGATTGGCGCCTCCCTGCCCTTGCGATCGCCCTCATCGTGCTCCTTGCCGGAGCCTCGGCCATCGTGGAGCAGGTCGAGACGGAGATCGCGAACCCGCAGGACCTCGCGAGGATCACGCCGCCTGCGGACTTCAAGCCCCCGCAGTCGCCACCGATCGACGCGCGCAATTTGCAGCTTCCCAGGGATACGCCGATCACGCTCCCGCCGGGGACGGAGATCTCGAAGGACCAGGCGGAGGCGCTCCTCAAGCAGGCGATGGACCTCAAGCTCCCGCCCGGCACGAAGCTCAACGATCTCTCGATGCGCCTCCCCGAAGGCGCTCAGATCAGGATCCCGGAAGGCTCGCTCGTGCGCGACGGGAAGGTCTCGCTTGCGAAGGACACGACCGTCACCTTCCCGGACGGTTCGACGTTCACGCTCCCGAAGGACGCGCAGATCGATCTCCCCGAGAGCATGAAGAACGACCTTCCGGACGGCCGCCTCTCGCGCGACCGCACGCTCACGATCGACGACCCGGGCGGCGCCTCGATCGACGTGTCGAACCTGAAGCTCCCCGACGGGACCTCGCTCAAGCTCCCCGCGGGGACGACGCTGCGGCTTCCGCCCGGGTCGAAGTTCCCCGCGCCGCCCGGCGCCCTCGCCGCGGCGCTCTCGTATCTTCTTCCAAAGGGGACGACGTTCTCGATGCCGCCCGGCGACTACGGCGACGTCCCCGGGTACAGGCCCGGCACGGGAGGCCAAGGGCCGGGTCCCGGCACGGGACCGGGCACGGGTCCCGGCACCGGACCGGGGACGGGCGGCCCCGGAAACGGCACGAAGCCGGGCGACGGGCCCGGCGGCTCGAAGGCCATCCCCGTCGTGACGGACATCACGACGTACCCGACGAAGATCCGCAAGAGCGAGCCGTTCGTCGTCACGGGCTACGTCGCGACGGCCTCCGGTCAACCGGTCGCGGGCGCGCCGATCGAGATCTACCTCAACGTCACCAAATACGCGATCGGCAACCTCGTGGGAAGCGGCATGACGGGCGCGGACGGACAGTTCCGCGTCGAAGGCCGATTCCCCGACGACCTCGAAGCGCGCCAGTACAACCTGCTCTCGAAGAGCCGCGCGTTCGGGACCCCGACGGGCGTCGCGTACGCGGAAGCCTGGAGCGACCCCATCGTCGACGTCACCGCCCGGACGCAACTCGACCTCATCGGGCCCTCGACGGCCGGCGTGAACGCGGTCGTCTCGCTCGTGGGGAGCCTCGTCGACGAATCCGGCGTTCCCGTCCCGAACGCGGTCGTCTCGTTCTTCGTCTCGAACGTGCGCGAAGGGCGCGCGGTCACGGACCGCGACGGAGCGTTCGCGTGGGGGGTCTCGTTCTCGCGCCCGGGCACGTACACGATCGAGGCGCGATTCGCGGGCACCGAGCACCATGAATCGAGCGCGGACTCGATCCAGATCACGATCTCGAACGTCGGAATCGAGATTCCAGCGCTCGTGACGACGTCGCCCGGCGCGGCCTTCACGATCGACGGCCGCCTCCTCGTCTCCGGCTCCCCGCAGCCCGGAGCCTCGCTTTCCGGCCAGTTCGTGGACGCCGCGACGAAAAGCGCCGCGAAGACGGACGCGCTCGGCCGGTTCAAGCTCGCCTTCCTCGCGCCCGCCCACCTCGCGCCGGGCGACTATGTCGCGCGCATCGAGGCCGACGATTACGGCATCTCGACGCGAGCGCCCGTGCGCGTCGAGCTCAAGGGAACGATCACGCTCGAGGCGCCCGACCGCGGCGCCCTCGGCTTCGGCGCGCCTGTGCGCGCGACGCTATTCGACGAGGCCCGCAAACCGATCCCGCATGCGCTCGTCGCGCTCCGGTGGGAGGGCCCCGGCGGAACCCTCCAGAGCGTCGAACGGACGGGCGCGGACGGCGTCGCCGTATTCCACCCGGACGCCGTCGATCAGAAGCCGGGCCTCTACGTGGTGAGCGCGTTCTCGGCCCAGCCGTACGTCGACGCGCGGTCGACCACGTCCGAGCGCATCGACTTCCGCAAGCTCGAGGTGCGCTGGGAGAGCACGCCCGAAGTCGTCCGGACGGAACCCGAGCCGCTCGCCTTCCAGGTCCTCTTCGGCGGCTCGCCGCTCTCGAACGGCGAAGTCGCGTTCGAGAACGCGTTCCACCGCCTCGACCTCGACGGGCGCGCGCGCTGGACGCCCGCGACGACGAAGGCCACCCCGCTCGGGCCCGCGCTCTTCGGCGTCGACGTGGTGGACCCGCGCTACGAAGGCGCGCTCCCGTACGTCGTCTTCGCGCGACCCTCGCTCAAGCTCGAATCCGCCTCGCCGCTCGGCCCCGACGGCGCGTTCAAGGTCAACGCGACGCTCGTCGACGAGGACGGGATTCCGATCGAGGCGGTCCCTGCCGCTTTCGGCACCGCGGCCGATGCGGCGACGAACCCCGCCGCCGTCGAGTTGACCGCGCGGCTTGCGCCCTCGGACGCGTCCGGCCGCTACGCGCCCTTCGAAGCCTCGCTCGGACCGCTCGAGCCGGGACAAGGCGTCCTGGTCGTGGCGCGCTCCGACGCGGCCGAGGACCGCTGGTACAAATCCGCGGAGGGGCGCCTCGTCCTCACGGTCACCGCGCCTCCCGCCGACGCGGGCCTCGGCGGGCTCCTCCTCCCGGGCGTCGCCGTCGCGGCCGTCGCGGGCGGCGCCGGATACTTCTGGTGGCGGCGCGCGCGCGTCGCGGCGCCCGTCGCCCTCGTGGCGGCCCCCGCCGCCGTCGCGGTCGCCCGAACGAACGCGGCCGCCTTCGAGTTCGAGCTCGCGGGAGCCCCGCCGCCGCTTCCCGCCGTTTGGGGCGTCGGCGAGCCGTTCGTCCTCGCGGCCCGCGCCCGCCAGCCGGTCGGCGCGCACCTCGACGTCGATGGCGTCGGCCAGGTGGGCGTCGGCGAAGGCCGCCTTGCGCGGTGGACCGTCCCGGCCCAGCGGGAAGGCGACTACAACGCCGTCGTGCGCGCGCCCGGCGTGGAGGGCCGCTTCACGGTCCGGATCGTCGAGTACAAGCGCGAGATCGCCCGCGAATTCGACGTCCTTCTCGAGCGTCTGCGCACGCTCGCGCCGACGCTCGACGCGACCGCGACGCCGCGCGAAGTCCAATACACGATCGAAGGTCGCCTCGACGCGTCCGCGCGGGTCCACCTCGGCGCGCTCATCGACGCTCTCGAGATTTCGAACTACTCCGAGCGGCGCGTCGACCGCCCGCTCTACCTCCGCTTCATGACGGCGAAGCTCGCCCTCGACGGCGTTCTCGGAGGTGCCGCGGATCCAGCCGGCGGCCGCTGAGACGGGCGCGCCGCCGATGACGCGCGGCCGCTTCCTGTCGTCGCTCACGCTCGTCGCCGCGGCCACGTTCGTTCTCGCATTCGTCGCGTCGGCGAATGGCCCCGCGATGATCGCGGTCGGCCTCATCGGATTCCTCTACGCGGTCGCGCTCGTCGTGCGATACAAACGCGTCGGCGGCGCGCGCGCGGAGATCATCGCGGCCGTCGTCCGCGGCCTCGCCGGTTTCCTCGTGGGCCTCGGCGCGGGAAGCGCGCTCGGCGTGAACCCGCCCGCCGTCGGTCTCGTGCTCGCGGGCTTCGCGCTCCACGCGGCGCGGCGGCGCGTCAAGTCGGAGAAGGGAGGCCTCGGGTTCGGTCTCGTGCTCGCGGGCGTCGCGCTCGCGGGCCTCGGCGGTTGGCTCGTGTACGAGGACGTCCAGGACGTCATCCCGGCCGCTCCGCAGCTCATGGCGGGCGCGGCGCTGCTCTACGTCTTCTGGGTCCTGCGCGTCGTCCTCGCTTACACGGCTTCGGAAAGCGACAAGCGAGCCCACGGATTCGCGGCGTGGCTGAAGCAGAACCTCGCGCGGAACGCGCTCTTCGCGGGCATCCTCGTCGCCTATTTCGCGGCGCGACCCTGGATCAGCGAGAACGTCCCGATGTTCGGGATGGTCGAGTTCTCGTTCGGCATGATCCTCTTCGGCGCGGTCCTCGCGCGCCTCCGCAACCTCATCAAGAAGGATCTCTCCGAATCGCCGACCGCCTCCGAGCGCCGCCGCCACGTCTCGAAGCTCGATCCCCGGTCCGAGGCGTCGTACGATCGCCTCGCGCGCGTGGTCGAGGACTTCGTCGAACGCGGCGAAGGCGCGGAAACGTACCGCGAGGTCGTCGCGCAGGTGGCCGGCGTCGAGCCCGACCACGACGACCTCGGCGCGATCGCGCGCTTCCGGGAGCCTCCTGCGCCGCCCGCGATCCCCCTCGCGGCCCTCGTCATGGCGGCGCTCGCGCAGGCCGCAGGGGCGGCCCTCTTCGTCCTCCTCCTGCTCGAATGGACGCCGGCCGGGGTCGCGCTCGGGATCGCGGTCGCGGGATTCGCGGTCTATCGCTACCAGGACGAGGCGCGGGCCGCGGCGAGCGTCGAGGCGCTGCTCGCCTTCGGCCTCGGAGGCTCAGCGCTCGTCGCGATCGGCGCATGGCAGGCGGTCGTCGAGATCACGGGCGGCGCGCCTCCCCTTCTCTTCCTCGCGATCGCCGGGGGCGTCGTCCTCGCCGTCACCGCCGTCCCCGTCGCGGAAGCCCTGCGCATGCGGCGGAGGCTCGCGAACAACACGTGGCCCCCTGGGCCGCCCCGGCTGGAGACGCTCGCAAAGCGCGAAGCGCTCACCCGGCGCCGCGCCACGCTCGTCGCCGTCATGGTGCTCGTGCTCTACGTGCCGCTTGCGTCGGCCGTCTCCTGGCTCGTCGCGGTCGGCGTCGTCCCGAGCGGGTTCCTCGCCGCGCTCGAGCACGTGCAGGGGCCGCTCGGCGCCTTTCTCGGAGGGCTTTTCATCTCCTACGCGATCCTCTGGACGGCGGCCCGGTCCGCTCGGCCGAGGGTCGAGTCGGAGGAGACCGCGCGTCGCAGCCGCCGGCTGGACGCGCACCGCGCCGTCATGGACAGGCTGGTGACGCGCTGAGCACCGACAATCCCGCAAGGACCGTCCCCGTCGCGCCCGCTTCCGATTGGCCCCGCATCAAGGCGCGGTGCGAGACCGTCGTCGGAAGCGTCGGCCGCACGTTTGTGGGTCAACCGCTCATCCTGAGGAAGCTTCTCGCCGGCGCGCTCTCCGACGGCCACGTCCTCTTCGAGGACTACCCGGGCCTCGGCAAGACGCTGCTCGTCAAGGTCTTCGCGCGCGCGATCGGCTGCGCGTCGAGCCGCGTGCAGTTCACGCCCGACCTGCTTCCTTCGGACATCCTCGGCACGAAGACGTGGAACCCGCGCACGGGCGCCTTCACGCTGCAGAAGGGACCGGTTTTCACGAACGTGCTTCTCGCGGACGAGATCAACCGAGCGCCCCCGAAGACGCAAAGCGCGCTCCTCGAGGCGATGGAGGAGCGCCAGGTCACGATCGAGGGCGAGACGCTCAAGCTCGCGCCCCCCTTCTTCGTGCTCGCGACGCAGAACCCGATCGAGCAGGAGGGCACGTACCCGCTGCCCGAGGCGCAGATGGACCGCTTCCTCATGCGCCTCTCGACGGGTTACCCGCCGGAGCTCAAGGACGAGCGCGAGATCCTGAAGCGACGCATCGCGTGGACGAAGAACGATCCCACGGACGATCTGAAGCCTGTCGTCTCCGCGGAGGAGTTCCGCGAGCTGCAGTCGATCGTCGAGACGCGTGTCTACATCCACGACCAGCTGCTCGACTACATCGGCCAGATCGTGCGCGGCATCCGCGCGCACCCGAAGGTCGAGGTCGGCCCATCGCCGCGCGGCTCGCTCGCGCTCCTCCGGCTCTCGCGCGCCTTCGCCGTCGTGAACGGTCGCGATTTCGTCGTGCCTGACGACGTCAAGACCTTCGCGGTGGACGCGCTCGCGCACCGCACGATCCTCGATCTCGACGAGATCATCGAGGGCACGCGTCCCGAACGGATCGTCTCCGAGGTCGTCGCGAACGTGCCGATCCCGACGACGTTCCGCTGGAAGGACAGCGGGGGATCTGCCGCCTGAGGAGGGTCGAGCGATGCTGACGCGGGCGGGCCTCACCATCCTCGTCGCGGCGCTCGCGCTCCTCGCCGCGGGCCTCGCCGCGGGCAACCTCCTCTACCTCGCAGCCGGCCTCGCCCCGCTCCTCGCCCTCTTCGCGGGCCTCCTCGTCGACAACCCGCACGGCGTCACCGCGCGCGTGAGCCTCTCCTCCGCGACGCCGCGCGCGGGCGACCTCGTCGAGGTCGAGATCCGCTACACGGCTTCGGGAGGCCGCGGCGTCCTCGAGTTCCACCAGAAGCTCCCTGACTTCTTCGACCTCGTCGAGGGCTCGAACCTCCACGTCGCGGTGAAGGAGGCCGGTCGTCTCGAAGGGCGGCACGTCTTCACGATGCGCGCGACGCGCCGAGGCATGTACGTGCTCCCGCCCCTCCGGGTGGAAAGCGTCCACGGGCCCGGGATCCGCGGACCGACCGCAGGCGAGATCGGCGAGCCGCTCGCCCTCGAGGTGCGCCCGAAGCCGTCGCCTGTGCGCCGCGTGCGATCCTCCCAGGGCTTCGCGAAGCAGCTTGCCCCCGAGAACGATCGCGCGACGCTCGGCATCCGCACGAGCGAGTTCCGCGAGATCCGCGCGATGACGTACGGCGACCCCGTGAAGTCGATCAACTGGAAGGCGACCGCGCGCAGGCCCGGCGTCCTCGACGGGTCCGAAGCGCCGCTCGTGAACGAGTACGAGAAGGAAGGCAAGAAGGCGGTGTGGCTGCTTCTCGACACGGCCGACTACATGGAGGTCGGCAACACCGTCGTGAACGCGTTCGAGGAATCCGTCAAGGCGGCGCAGGGCATCGCGCAGTTCTTCCTCGACCGCGGTTACAGCCTCGGCGCGTACGTCTACAACGGCACGGGCCGCGACTTCTTTTATCCTGAAGTGGGGCGCAAGCAGCTCCTCAAGCTCCAGCGCGCCTTCACCGCGCTCTCGCCGCAGCCGCCGCGCGAGGGGCTCGCGGGCGCGCTCGACCGCTGCCACCGGCACCTCGTCACCGACCGGCCGCTCATCGTCATCGTGACGCGCGCGGGCCGCGCGGACGAACCCGAGTTCGCGGCCGTGAAGCGCCTGCGCGCGCTCGTGGGCCGGCGCCGCCGACGCCTCCCCGTGCTCGTCGTCTCGCCGACGGTCCACACGCTCATCCCGAGCCCGAAGGAGTACGGTCGCGACGTCGCCGCGCTCCTCGCGCGCGCCGAGCGTCCGCGCATCCAGCGCCTTCGTCGCATCGGCGCGAGCGTCGTCGAGTGGGACCCTTCGCGGCAGACCATCGAAGCGGTGCTCCTCAGCGGCACCGCGCGCCCGGGGGTCGCGCGATGAAGGTCGCGGTCCCCGCGCCGTTCGTCCTCCGCGTCGTCGCCGTCGCGGTCGCCGCGGCGCTCGTCCTCGCGCTCGCCCTCGCGATCGGATCGTTCCGGCTCATCGAGTCGTTCCCGCGCGTGCCGCTCGGGCCTCTCGACCGCTCCCCCCTGGGGTACGCGCCCACGCTCGTCCTCACGGGGACGCTCACGGCCGCCGCGCTCGCGATGCTCTCGACGCGCCGCGTCGCGCTCTACCGCACCGTCACGGTCGGCGCCATCTTCCTCATGGGGTACGGGTACACGCGCCTCCAGTGGGTGAAGGTCCTGCAGCAGTTCGGGCCCTCGCCCCTGAGCGGCCTCTTTCCGGGCGGCGAGCCCGACTTCGCGGTGTGGGTCGCGGCCGCGCTCCTCGTCACGGCCGCGGGCGCCTACGCGATCGGGGAAGGCCTCTTCGCGGCGGCCGCGCGCTGGCGCGAACGCGGGGTCGCGGCGACCGAGGCCCGCGCGGCGACGCAGGCCGTCGCCCGGAGCGCGCTCACGACGTTCGCGGCCGGGTCGGGCGCGGGCCTCGTCCTCGCCCTCCTCTTCCTCGAAGGGCGCGATGCCATCCTCGCGGTCCTCCCGGACGCGCGCCTCAACCTCGTGATCGTCCCCGTGCTCCTCGCGATCGGCGTCGCGGGCGTCGTCCTCGCCTTCGCCCGGGGGCGGGGGCTCGACGGGCGCCGGGCGGCGCTGTTCGCGCCCCGGGGGAAAGACGCTCCCGAAGTCCCGCGTCCTCCCGGGTCCCCTTGACCACGTCGAGGAACTGGCGCCGTGCGAGGCCGGCCCGACCGTCGAGCGCAGTCTCCAAGCCAGCGGAGCAGGTGCCATACTCAGTCGCAACGAAACGTACATGTCCGGGTGGCGTGCTTCTGTCATGCCATGGGAGGCAGTTGGACAAGGATCAGATCGTGGATCGTGGTGGCCGCTCTGATTGCCCCCGGGCTACCGGGGTTCGTCCTCGCCGAATCGGCCGAGGACGGCACGGCCCAAGAGCCAGCGACGGAGTACGCAGGCAGGCCGGATACGCGAACACACACACACACACACACACAATGACAGCCATTCCGCGGACGTGAGCGATTCGCAGGACGACCGCGCACCGGGTTCGGCTCATGACACCGGACTCGTGCACGCGACCAACGACTCCCTCGGCTCGCTCGACGCCACCCTGAGCGCGGTGAGGCGGGGATCGGGCGAGGATTCCGAGGAGGGTGAGGAGGTCTCAGTTTCTCCTATGGGCACGGACTCGGGCAGTGCCACGTTGAATAGGGCGGAGACCGTTGCGCCTCCCGATTCGGACCCCGGCTGGTCGCTCATGTGGAGCACGACGGGCTCCGGCACCCTCACCCGCTTCAGCTACACCGGCACCACGTCGTACGGCCAATGGTACCGGATCCAGATCGACGGCGGGGCGTGGATCCATTGGCAGTCCAACGCGGGGTCCACGACGTACTATCTCCAGCCCAACCCGATGAACACCGCCCCGTACAATACGCCCAGCACCGACGGTTTCACTGCCGGTTCCATCACCACGACGCCGACGGACGCGAACCTCGCATACACCTCGAGCGTGCGGGTCGAAGGGACGACGAACCGGAACCCCTCGACGACCACGAGCTACACGGCCGTGACGTCATCCGGGCCGTCGCCGGCCCCCGTATCGGGCACCGTGCACCTTGCCACGTCTGCCACGTATACGCCGGCGGACACCGACGGCGCGTGGACGACCATCTGGAGCGCGTCCGGCTCGGGAACGCTCACGCAGTTTGCCTATACGGGGACCACGTCGTATGGTCAGTGGTACCGCCTTCGCGTCGACGGTGGGGCGTGGATCCACTGGCAGTCCAACGCGTGGTCCACGACGTACTATCTCCTGCCGAACCCGACCGACACGCCGCCCTTCAACACGGGAGGGACCGAAGGTTTCACGGCCGGCTCGATCACCACGACGCAGCTGAACGCCAACGTCGCCTTTGCCTCCAGCGTCCTCGTCCAAGGCACGACGAACCGCCCCGGCGGTGCCGACGTCAGCTGCTCCGTGAGCCACTCAGGAAGCTCGCCTCCGCCTGCGAACCGCGCGCCGACGGCATGCTTCCAGACCTACTTCGATTCAATCTTGCTCGTTCGTGTGGAAGCGGGGTGCTCGGGGGATCCCGACGGCGACCCAATCGCGTACAGTTGGGTCTGGGGCGACGGGACCACGGCCACGGGCGGGCCCACGAAGACCAAGACCTACGCGTGCCCCGGCGGCACCTTCACCATCCGCCTCACCGTGAACGACGGGCGCGGCGGTTCCGCGACCTCCTCCGAGTCCATTCACACGGCCGACACGCGCGACGTCGACCAGGACGGGCTCGTTCTATGCCGAGAAGCGGCCCAGGGCACGAGCGACGGCAACCCCGACCACGATTTCGACGGGCTCAACGACTACCTCGAGTCGCAGTGGTACCCGATGCACGACCGCAACGCCATCTTCTGCCGCGACGGCGGCAGCCCATGCGAGTATCCATCGCCGACCGTCCGGGACATTTACGTTTGGCAGGACGTGATGGACAAGTGCTTCGAAAGCGGGCGGTGCCTGATCGCGCTGACCGACGAGCAGGCAACGATCGCAAAGAATCTCTTCCAAGGCAAGGGCTTCCGGCTCCACATTTTCGTTGGGTACAAGGTGCCCTATCAGAAGCCCTTCAACACTGAGTCGCAGTGGAAGAGCTATTACAATACGAACATGCCCATGGTCAAGCGGGGAGTTTTCCACTACGCGCTCATCGCCGACTCGATGCAGTCCTCGTGCGGTGTTCTCCCGTGGGAAGATCGCACGGTAGGCATGGGCAGCGCTCCGGGCTTCATGTTCGTCCTCTTCCACGGCTGCATGATGAACGTGTACTTCCCGTGGGAAGTGGACGCCATGCAACGACGATCTTTCATCCACGAACTCGGCCACAACCTCATTGGGACGATAGAGCCCTCGCAAGACCGCGGGCTCGATGATAATGGAAGGTCAGATGTGTACCACCACAACCAGCAAGACTACATCATGTGGTATCGTGTGGAGAGCCAGCAGAATGATTACGGCCCGCGGCGCTGGTCCTACAACTTGGGCCCCAGCAACGACATCGGCGCCGGTTTGCGAGAAACCAACGCTCAGCATTGGGCAGCCAACGGGCCCTTCTTGGGAGACCGTGATCCATGGCATCACCTTCACGGGGACGAGGCGACGCTGGACGATCCCGCCTCCTACGGCGCGTGGCTGCGGCTCCTCGGATATGGGGAGACCGAGCGCCTCCGAGCGCGTCACCACGACGCCTATGCCGAGATTCAATCTGGCCATGCCAGGGAGACCAAGTGAACTGACTTGCATTCTATCACCCGAAACCAAGGGCCAATCCCGGCCACGCTGCTAGTCGTCGCGGTGTTGCTCGTTTCCGGGTGCACGTGGCGGTTCCCCGAGCCTCCCGGCGAGGATCTCCCCTTCGAGGCCGTCTACCGCGGTGTCGAGGGCCGCCGCGAAGGCCTCAACGTCAGCGTCGTGCGCGTCACGAACTCGTCTGTTGCCTTCCTCGTCGAGGGGCCCTCCACCTGGTCCAGCTTCAACCAGGAGCCAGGCACCGTGGAGTGGGTTCGGTATGTCAGGCTCGATCGCGCCTTCGATCGCGTGCATGTCTGGCTTGAAATCTTCACCACCGATGTGGTCGGCGAGCACGCCTGGCCGTCCTGGAACCTCACGGTCGAGGTGCCCTCTGCAGGGTCCTACGCGTTCGATTTCCGCCTCATCGAACACGCCTGCACCCAAAGCTGCCGTGACGTGGACCTCGCCTCCCGGACCGTGGAGGTCCGCGTCCCGGGCGGGTGATCCAACGGGCTCCACCGTCAAGCACGGCCAACACGAGGGGACGGATGCCGGTGGCGTCGGATGTGATGTTGCCGGAACCGTTGATCTCGACCTGGACCGCCACGGCCCACCCCCCTCGGCAGCCCGAGCGGGTCTGGATCCGCATCGCGAAGGCTTACTGCGCAGTGGGCTGCGGGAGCAGCGAGACGGAAGCGATCTTGGAGGTGCCTGTGACCCGCGAGTTGACTACCAACCCGACTGCGAGGGGGTTGCGGTAGTTCCCGCGCAACCTGCCGACCGTGGGTCGTGTGATGCCGGAGCAGGGCGTGCGCATGGACATGCCTTCATCCCAGCCCTCGCGGCCATCGGCGCCTCGGTTGTCGTCGCGGCGCTCTTGGCCGGATGCGTGTGGCGATTTCCCCCGCCCCCCGGTGAGGACCTCCCCTACGCGGCGGAGTACCGCGCCGTCGAAGGCCACCGCGAAGGCCTCAATGTGAGCGTCGTCCGCGTCGCAAACACGTCGGTCGCGTTCCGAGTCGAGGGTCCCACCACCGGGGACTTCATCGATCGGGAACCAGGCACCGTGGACTGGGTTCGCTTCGTCAAGCTCGAGCCCGCCGCTCAGCGCGTGCACGTGTGGCTTGAGATTCACACCACAGACGTGGTGGACATCGACGGAGCCTGGCCGTCCTGGAACCTCACGGTCGAGGTGCCCTCTGCAGGCACCTACGCGTTCGAGTTCCGCCTCATCGAACACGCCTGCACCCAAAGCTGCCGCGACGTGGACCTCGCGTCGCGTAGCGTGGAGGTCCGCGTCCCAGGCGGGTGATCCAGCGCGAGCGACCCTCAAGCACGGTCGTCATGACATGGATACCGGCGGACCCAGTCGGCGACCGTCTCTTCGCGGCCGCGGCGTTGGCGCGAGCCCGGCGATGGCGCATGCAACGCGCGCGCGGCGACGCAGGCCGTCGCCCGCAGCGCCCTCACGACGTTCGCGGCCGGGTCCGCGGCCGGCATTGGCCTCGCGTTCCTCTTCCTCCAGAGACGCGAGGCCATCCTCGCGACCCTGCCGGACGGGGCGCCTCACCCTCGTCATCGTCCCGGTCCTGCTCGCGATCGGGGTCGCGGGGGTCGTCC
>DATLGO010000109.1 GCA_035540375.1 Candidatus Thermoplasmatota archaeon | reverse complement strand
GGGCCGTGAAACACGGGCACCGTTCGAGAGAGAACGCGGGTCTCGGCGGGGGTCCAGGGGCGGAGCCCCTGGCGCTGGGGGGTGAGCCGCAGCGTCACGCCGCTGCGGTGGCGACGTTCTGCGGAACGTCTTCACCTTGCGATCTGCGGAACGCTGCGGTGAGCACGAATCCGCAGATTCGTGCGACGTCCAGAGAGGGGGCGCGCGCAGCGCCCCCTCTCTGGCACGGAGTGACACAAGCCGAGGTCGCGCCGCAGCGCGACCTCGGTGTGAAACTTGTGTCACGGAGTGCCCGCTGTAAAGCCCCGAACCTCGCCGCGCGCCGCAGCGCGCGGCGGTTCTAAGTATAATGAATCTGCGCCTCGTCCGGCTTCTTCTTGTCCTCTTCCTTCGCGGCCTCGAGGATGTCGATCGCGAGGACCATGTGGCTCGGGATGACGCGCACCTTGCCCGCGTTCTCCTTCGCCTCCTTCGCGAGCTCGAGCGCGATGCCGTCGATGGTGCCGATGCTCACGACGCCGCGGAAGACGCCGATGCTCTCGATCATCTCGTCGCGGCTTCCGACGCTGAGGATCCGGTACTTCGAGTTGAGCGTGAGCGTAGGCGTGTTCTCATCCTTCTTCGTGTGGCGCATCAGAGGGCCTCCTTGAGGGGGCTCCCGGCCCGCGGGCGCGCGCCTTCGCGGTTGGCGCGCTGCGCGAGGTCGTGGAGGTGGTCGACGGTCTTGCGGTAGTTCTCGAGGGCGACGCGGACGTGCGCCTCGGTGAAGTTCCAGGCCTTCGCGAGGTTGCCGTAGCGCAGGCGGTACGCCTTGCGCGCGCCGGCCTCGCCGGACGGGGCCGCGACCTCTTCGAGGAGGTCGAGGCTCTTGAGCTTGTTGACATGCCGGTACACCGTGGGACGGCTCGTGGCGAGATGGGCCATGAGCTCCTCGACGGTCCACGCCTTGTCGGGGCGGCCGCACAGGCATTCGATGAAGAGGCGGTACGGGACGGACCCACGGACGCTCGCGGGGTCCGCGACGGGGTCGAGACCGTGGCCCATGTACCCGATGTCCGTGAGGAAGCGGAGCGCCACGGTGTCGAGGTCGGCGACGCCGGTCTGCGGCGTGTGGCTCACGACGTTCAGCTCGAAGCCCATGCGGTCGGGACACGGCGCGCGAAGATTAAGCATTGCGCTTGACGCCGGAACGAAAGGTTCCTGACGTACGATCGCCGGACCAGGGCGTTGCGCCGGGGGCCGGGCGAATCGCCTATATATCCAACCTCCCATCGTCGCCGCATGCCCACCGGGGCGGGACCGTTCGCGTCGATCGAGGACAAGTGGCGCCGTCGCTGGCGCGAATCCGGCGCGCATCTCGGCCGCGTCGAGGAGGGCCGCCCCAAGTTCTTCGCGACCTACCCGTACTCGTACATGAACGCGTACGCGCACGTCGGCCACGCGTTCACGATGCTGCGCAACGACGTCACGGTGCGGCGCGAGCGCATGCTCGGGAAGAACGTGCTCTTCCCGTTCGCCTTCCACGTGACGGGCACGCCCATCGTCGCGGCCGCGAACCGCGTGCGCGACGGCGAGCCCAAGCAGATCAAGATCCTGCGCGAGATGGGCATTCCCGAGGCCGATGTCCCGAAGTTCGCGGACCCGTGGCACTGGGTCGCCTACTTCCCGCGCGAGTGGCGCGAGGACGTCGACCGCCTCGGCCTCCACGTCGACTGGTCGCGCGAGTTCCACACCACGGAGAAGAACCCGCACTACGACGCGTTCATCCGATGGCAGTTCCGGCGCCTCCGCGAGGGCGGCTACGTCGCGAAGGGCCGCCACCCCGTCATCTGGTGCCCGAAGGACCAGGCGCCCGTCGCGGACCACGACCGGGCCGAGGGCGAGGGCGAGACGCCGCAGGAGTTCGCGCTCGTCAAGCTCGCGCTCGCGGACGCGCCCGCGGGCCTTCCCGGATCGGGGCCCGTCCACCTCGTCGCCGCGACGCTCAGGCCCGAGACCATGTTCGGACAGACGAACCTCTGGGTGAACCCCGCGGTCCGCTACGCGGTCGCGTCCGTCGGCACGGAGCGCTGGATCGTCTCGAAGCCCGCCGCGGAACGCATGAAGCTCCAGTTCCCGGACCTGACCGTCCTCGACGGCGACGTCGCGGGCTCCGCGCTTGTGGGCCGACGCGTGCGCGCCCCCGCGCGCGACGCCGACGTGCCCGTCCTCCCCGCGACCTTCGTGCGCGAGGACCGCGGCACGGGCGTCGTCACGAGCGTCCCGAGCGACGCGCCCTTCGACTACGCGGCGTTGCGCGACCTCCAGCGCGAGCCGGCGAAGGCCGCGGGCGTCGACCCCGCGCGCCTCGCCGCGATCGCCCCGGTCGCGATCATCGACACGCCCGGCCTCGGCGACCTTCCCGGCGTCGCGCTCGTCGAGCGCGGAAACGTGCGCTCGCAGGCGGACACGGCGGCCCTGGACGCCGCGACGGACGAGGCCTACAAGGCGGGCTTCTACTCGGGCGTCCTCAAGGCCTCCTGCGGCCCGTTCGCGGGGCGCCCCGTGGCCGATGCGAAGGAGGAGGTCAAGGCGTGGCTCGTCGAGCGCGGCGAGGCGGCGGTCTACTACGAGCCCACGGGCCCCGTTGTCTGCCGGTGCCTCACGCCCGCGGTCGTGAAGATCGTCTCCGACCAGTGGTTCATGCGCTACAGCGACCCCGCGTGGAAGGCGAAGGTCCGCGAGGCCTTCGCCGCGATGCAGGTGCATCCCGAGCTCGCGCGCAAGCAGTTCGAGCACGTGATCGGATGGCTCAAGGACTGGGCCTGCGCGCGCGAGGGCGGCCTCGGCACGCGACTTCCCTGGGACGAGCGGTGGATCATCGAGAGCCTCAGCGACTCGACGATCTACATGGCCTACTATGCGATCGCGCCGCATCTCGAGCAGGGCACCGTCACGGGCGCCGCGGGCGAGCGGCCGGGCGTCGACCCCGCGGACCTCACGGACGCGTTCTTCGATTTCGTGCTCCTCGGCCGCGGCGACGCGCGCGCGGCCGCGAAGGGAACCGTGACGCCGGAGGTCGCGCGCGCGTGCCGCCGCGAGTTCGCTTACTGGTATCCGCTCGACTTCCGCAACTCGGGCAAGGACCTCCTCCAGAACCACCTCACGTTCTACGTCTTCAACCACGTCGCGATCTGGGACGACCCCGCGCTGTGGCCCCGGCAGGTGAGCGTGAACGGCTGGGTCACGGTCGACGGCGAGAAGATGTCGAAGAGCAAGGGCAACTTCGTCCTCCTCCGGCAGGCGCTCGACGCTTACGGCGCCTCCGCGACGCGCTTCGCGCTCGCCTACGCGGGCGAAGGCGTCGACGACGCGAACTTCGACCGCACCTTCGCCGAGACGGTCGCGAAGCGCCTCGAGGGCTGGTTCCGGACGATGACGGACGAGACGCCCGTCCGCTCCGACCCGCTCCCCATCGACGACTGGTTCCTGAGCATCCTCCATTCGACCGTCGCCGACGTCGGCCGAGCGATGGACGCGATCGAGCACCGCACGGCGCTCAAGCTCGCCTTCTTCGACCTCGACCGCGAATGGTCGTGGTACGTCCGCCGATCGGGGGGCGTCCCCCGCGCCGACGTCCTCGCGGAGTACCGCGACGTCGCGCACCGCCTCCTTGCGCCCTTCGTGCCGGCCCTCGCCTCCGAGGTTCGCGCCGTCCTCAAGCGCGAGGGCGACGCGATCGACGCGCCCTGGCCGATCCCCCGCGCGGAAGCAATCCGCCCCGACGCCGAGGCGGGCGAGCGCTTCGTGAGGAGCGTCATCGAGGACGTGCGCGAGATCCTGAAGGTGACGGGCATCGCGCCGAAGCGCCTCGCGCTCTACGTTGCCCCCGCATGGAAGCGCCGCATGGACGAGCTCGCCCGCGGGCTCGTCGCCGAGGGGCGGCTTGCGATGCCGGCCCTGATGGCGGCCGCCTCCAAGGACCCCGCCGTGAAGCCGCACGCGAAGGACGCGCCGAAGCTCGCGCAAGACCTCGTGAAGCGTTACCAGGGCGCGACCGTCCCGCCGCCCGCCTTCGACGAGGCCGCGGCGCTTTCGGGCGCGCGCGCCTTCCTCGAAGCCGAGTTCGGGGTCGCCGCGACGGTCCATGCGGCGGATGCGCCGGGACTCGAGGACCCCGCCGGCAAGGCCCGGCACGCCGCGCCGGGACGACCCGCCATCTACGTCGCGTGATCGACGATCGTGGGACCCCGGTTCCACGATCGACGTCGCGCGGGGGCGAAGGTACTTGCCGGTCGGCCGCCCCTTCCGCCTGACCGTCCGCGGGACGGGGGATGGCGATGGTCAACCACACCGATGCGGCGGCGAATGCGACGATGGATACGCCCTTCCTCGGCGCGCCCGGCGCCGAGGCGTGGCTTGCGCCCCTCGCGGTCGCTTTCGGCGGCCTCCTCGCCGGCGTGGTTCTCGCGCGCGTGCTCGTCGGGCTCGCGCGCAAAGGCGCCGAGCGGACCGAAACCGACCTCGACGACGTCCTCGTCGCCGCCCTCGGTCGACCCGTCGTCTGGCTCGTCACGCTCGGATCGCTCTCCGTCGCCGCCGGCCTCGCCCCGCTCGACGACGATGCGCTCGGCCCGACGCGGACCCTCCTTCGGCTCGCGAGCCTCGCGGTCCTCGGCATCGTCGGCGCGCGCGTCGTGCTCGCCATCCTCACCCGCGAGGCGAAGCGACGCCCGTCGCTTCGCGCCGTCGCGCCCCTGGTGCGGCGCGCCGTCGCGAGCGTCTTCGCGCTCGTCGTCCTCCTCATGGGCCTCGAGGCCCTCGGATACTCCATCACGCCCGTGCTCACGACGATGGGCCTCGCGGGCCTCGCGTTCGCGCTCGCGCTCCAGGACACGCTCGGGAACTTCTTCGCGGGCCTGCACCTCCAGGCCGACCGTCCGATCCGCGAAGGGGACTACATCAAGCTCGTCGAGGAGAACATCGAAGGCTACGTCGACCGCATCGGATGGCGCTCGACGCGCATCCGCCAGCTCGCAAACAACCTCGTCATCATCCCGAACTCGAAGCTCGCGGACGCGCTCGTCGTGAACTATTACCTCCCCGAGCCGCGCATGTCGCTCCTCATCCCCGTGAGCGTGCCGTACGGCGTCGACACGCGCCGGGTCGAGGCGCTCCTCGTCGACGAGGCGAAGCGGGCGGCGAAGGACGTGCCCGGGCTTCTCGAAACGCCCGAGCCCTTCGTCCGTTTCATTCCCGGCTACGGCGCGTCCTCCCTCGACTTCACGGTCATCTGCCAGGTTCGTGAATATGTCGATCAGTACCTTGCCCAGCACGAGCTGAGGCACCGCTTCCTCGGCCGCCTGGCGGCGGAAGGCATCTCGATGCCGTTCCCCACGCGGACCCTCCACGTGGTCGGCGCAGAGGCGCGCCCGCAGGCCGCCCTCGACGGCGAGGCGCGGCGCGTGCTCTGACCCTAGGCGTTAAGACCCCGATGAGCCTTGGCGACGCGCCCGGGCACGTAGTTCAGTCGGCTAGAACGCCGCTCTTACAAGGCGGAGGTCGCCCGTTCGATCCGGGCCGTGCCCATCCCGCGTGACCACGCACGCGACCTTCGCGCGTCACGGCTTCGGCGTCGATCCTTCGGCCGATGCGACCCAAGCCTTATTCCGATCCGGCGAGCCGGGCGATGCCGTGACGAGGACAAGGCTGCGTCGACTTCACCGCCGCGCGGAAGCGCCTCCCTGCCGGGGAGGCCGCTGACCATGTGCGGCATCATCGGCTACGTGGGCAACGAACGGGCGGCTCCGATCCTGCTTGCCGGCCTCGCGAGGCTCGAGTACCGCGGATACGACAGCGCGGGCGTCGCCGTCGCGACCCCGCAGGGCATCGTCACCGTCCGCTCGGTCGGCGCCGTTTCCAACCTCGCCGCCGCAGCGATCCCGGACGGGGCGTGCGGAATCGGACACACGCGCTGGGCGACGCACGGGCGGCCGAGCGAGGCGAACGCCCATCCCCATCGCGACTGCACCGGCGATTTCTCCATCGTCCACAACGGCATCATCGAGAACTTCGCCGAGCTCCGCGAGCGGCTCGCCGCGAAGGGACACGCGTTCACGAGCGAAACGGATACGGAGGTCCTGACGCACCTCGTCGAGGACGCCCATCAGGGCGACCTCCTCGAGGCCGTGCGCGAAGCGCTCCGATCCGTGAGGGGCTCGTACGCGATCGTGGTCATGTCGAAGCGCGATCCGGGACGGCTTGTTGCGACGCGGCACCAGTCGCCGCTTCTCATCGGACTCGCGGGTCACGGGCACGTGGTCGCCTCCGACGCGACGGCGGCGATCGGTCAGACGCGCGAGGTCGTCTATCTCGAAGACGGCGACGTCGCCGTCCTCACGAGGGACCGCTGCGAGATCACGGACCGGGCCGGACGGCCCCGCGAAGCCCGCGTCGTCGAGGTTCCATGGTCCCTCGAGCACGCCGAGAAGGGCGGGTTCGACCACTTCATGCTGAAGGAGATCCACGAGATCCCGCGCGCCCTCGGCGAGGCGCTGCGCGGACGGCTCCACAACGCGCCGCTCGACATCGAGGGACGGATCGGCGATGAGGACCTCGGCTCGGCCGAGCGCATCCTCGTTCTCGCGTGCGGAACCTCGTACCACGCGGGACTCATCGGGAAGACCCTGCTCGAGTCGCTCGCCGGGGTTCCCGTGGACGTCCAGCTCGCCTCGGAGTACCGCTACGCTCCGCCCCTTCGCGCCGAGCGCACGCTCGCGATCTGCGTATCTCAGTCGGGGGAAACGGCCGACACCCTCGAAGCGATGCGTCTCGCGTCGCGCCAGGGGCACCCGACGCTCGCGCTCACGAACGTCGTCGGCTCGACGATGACCCGCGAGGCCGACGGCGTCCTGCTCGTGCGCGCGGGCCCCGAGATGAGCGTCGCGGCGACGAAGACGTTCGCGACGACGAGCGCGGTCTTCTACCTGCTTGCGATCCGCATGGCCGCGCTCAGGGGCCGCCCGCTCCCGGAAGGGCTCGTCGCCGGCCTCGAGAAGCTTCCCGAGATCGCGCGCGAGGTGCTCGCCTCCGAATCGCACGTGAAGGCCCTCGCCGAGAAGTTCCTCGCGGAGGCGGAATGCGCGTTCTACGTCGGGCGCCAGGCCGCGCGGGGCGTGGCCCTCGAAGGGGCGCTGAAGCTCAAGGAGATCGCGTACCTCGCGGCCGAGGGCTACGCGGCGGGCGAGCTCAAGCACGGTCCGATCGCGCTCCTCGCCCCCGGGGTCCCGGTCGTCGCGTGCATCCCGCGCGACGCGACCTCCGGCATCATGCTCTCGAACATCCAGGAGGTCCGGGCCCGAGGCGCCCACGTTCTCGCCCTGTTCGACGTGGACGATCCCCGGGCCGAGCGCGCGGTCGAGGCGGCCATCCGCCTTCCCACGGCCCATCCGCTCCTCTATCCGATCACGGCGTCGATCGCGCTCCACCTGCTCGCGTACCACGCCGCGAACGCCCGGGGCTGCGAGATCGACCGTCCGCGCAACCTCGCGAAATCGGTCACGGTCGAGTGATCACGCCCGGGCGAGCACGCGGCTTTCCGCAAGCAGGGCGTCCGCGAGGAACTTCGCGGCCCAGTTCGGATACGCGTACGACTGGTAGGATCCCCAGTGCGGGTACGCGCCGGCGAGTCCCCCCCGGACGCCTTCGTCGCTGGACGTCGTGTCGTGGACCGCGAGGACCGCGTCGAGAAGGCGCGAGGCGCCCGCGAGGTATCGGCCGGGCAGTCCGTCCTCCTCCGCGATCCTCAGCCAGAGAAGGGCGATCTGGGCGGATCCGGTAAGACAGCTCCAGCGGTCGCCGCTTTGCCATGCCTCGTCGAGGCGTCCCGGCACGAGCCCCGGTGGCGCGCGGTTCCATCGCGGCGCGGCGAGATACCGCGCAAGGAGGGCGTCGGCGCCTCGACGCGCGGATTCGGCGAGGATGGAATCCTTGAGGACGACGCCCGTCTCGTGGAGACCTTCGAGCGTGTAGGCGAGGGTGTGCGTGAGAGGCGTGTCGCCCGTTCGGAAAGCGGCCTCGGAGAACCACCCGCTCGGGCGCTGCCGCGCCAGGGCCCACGCTGCGTGGCGGCGCGCGGCGTCGGCGTAGTCGCGCGTTTGCGTCGTCTGCGACAGGGCCGCGAGGGCCCAGGCGGTCCGGGTCTCGTACACGTGGGGAATGTCGTGGTATTCGTGCCGGCGCCAGGCGCCGTCGTCATCCTGGGCTCGAACGAGCCAGTCGCCCGCTCGCCGCGCGGCCTCGAGGAAAGCGGCGTCGCGCGTCTCGCGATGGGCCCGGACGAGACCCTGGAGGATCTGGCCCACGTCGAACACGACCGGCGGCCGCTCGGGATCGGTCCCGAATCCTCCCGGAAACGACCCGTCCGGCCGCTGGATCGAGACGAGCCACCGGGCCATGCGCGTCGCCCGCTCGGCCTCGGCCGCGCCGCCCGTCGCGTTCGCGAGGTCGTAGAACGTGCACACGATGTAGCCCGTGGTCTCGGGGTATGGCGGATACCAGCCCCGTCGGAGGCTGTATGCGGCGGAAACGCCGCCCCCCGAAACGTCCTGCGCTCGCGCAAGCCAGGCGATCGCGGCCGCGAGATGCTCCCGGCGCGTCCCGGGGGGACGCGGTCCGCGCGTCGCGGCCGCGAACGCGGAAGGCCTGAGCGCGCGCCACGACGAGAAGTTCCGCAGCATCCGCGCCGAGCGCGATTCGAAAGCGAGGCGTTCGACGAGCGATCTCACGCGCTCCCCTCCGCAAGGTCGACCATGACCGCGAGGAGCCGCGCCGCGACCGCGCTCCGGTCCCCGCGCTCCTCGACCCAGGCGCGTCCCCGCTTGCCCATCTCGGCGCGCCGGTTCTCGTCGTCGAGCAGCGACGCCATCGCGCGGGCGACCTCGTCGGCGTCGGCGTCCGGCACGAGGCCCGCGCGGGTCTCCTCCGCAAGGCGCCGGATCTCCCCGCGGCCGAGGCCGATGAACGGCACGCCGCAGGCCATCGCCTCGTAGGCCTTCGTCGGGATGGCGTAGTCGAGGCTCGCGCGGTCCCGGATGGGCGCGAGGGCCGCGACGCTCGACGCGACGAGCGTGGGGATCCCCTCGCGGGGAACAAGTCCGTGGAAGCGGACCCGTCCGGCGAGTCCGCGCGCCTTCGCGAGGGCCTCGAGCCGCACCCGTTCCTCGCCCTCGCCCGCGATGTCGAGCCGGACGTCGGGATACCGGTCGGCGATGCGGGCGAATCCCTCGATCATCGTGTCGAGATCCTGCGCGGGTCCGAGAAGCCCCGCGTAGACGAATCTGCGGCCCGTCGGGGCTCCCGGGGTGAAGCGGCGCGTGTCGACGCCGTTCGGCGCATCGAGCAGCTTTCCGGCGACATCGGGGTGACGCTCGACGAGCCTTTCGCCGAGCCGGGGCGTGACCACGGCGACGCGGTCGGCGGCCGCGAGCGCGCGGGCCTCGAGGCGTCGGGTCGCGCGCGTCGCAACGGCGTCCTCGCGCACGAAACCCAGGTCCACGGCCGCGTCCACCCAGAGGTCGCGGACGTCGAGGACGAGCGGCTTGCCGTGGAGCCGTTTCATGACGAGCCCTGCCCAGGCGGTGAAGACCGGAGGCATCGTCACGAACACCGCGTCGTAGCGGCGCCCCGCGACGAGCAGGCGCAGGGAGGCGTGGAGCGGGAAGCTGACGTAGCCCGCGACCCGGCTCGCGAAGCCCGCCTCGCGGCCGGGCTGCCACGCGGCGAGGTTCACGACCTCGACGCCGTTCAATGCGCGTCGACCAGAAAGCCGCCACGATCTCGGGAAGGCGCCGGGCGGGAAGGAGGGGTGCGGCGCGAGGACGGTCACGCGGGCGCCCGCTGCGGCCCATCGCTCGGCGAGGTCTGAAACGCGCGAGGCGCACCCCGTGCTTTCGGGCGCGTAGTAAGGCGAGACGACGAGGATCCTCGGTTGCGCCACGCGTCACACCACGTCAAGCCCGAAGCCTTCCGCGGTCCACGCCGGCCGATCGAGGAAGCCCCGCGTGTCGACGGCGCGCCGCGTCCTCATGGAAGCGGCGGCCCGGCGCGGGTCGAGGCGGCGGAACGCGTCGTGGTCGGTCGCGAGCACGATGCAGTCGGCGCCTTCCAGGGCCGCCTCGAGCGGCATCGTGGGCCATCGCTCGACGGGGACGTGGGGATCGACCGCGCGGATCTCGATGCCGGCGATCCGTTCGCCGAGGAGCCTGGCGATCGCGAGGCTCGGCGATTCGCGGATGTCGTCGACGTTCGCCTTGTAGGCCACGCCGAGGAGCGCGACCACGGGACGGTCGACGTCGCGCACCGCGGCGGCCACGAGATTCGCGACGTGGGAGGGCATCGCGTCGTTCACCTCGCGCGCGGCGCGCAGCACGCGCGCCCATGGCGCGGCCTCCACGAGGAACCACGGATCCACCGGAATGCAGTGCCCGCCGACGCCTGGGCCGGGAGCGTGGATGCGGACGCGCGGGTGGAGGTTCGCGATCGCGATGGCCTCGCGCGCGTCGATCCCGAGCGACCTCGCGACGAGCGCGATCTCGTTCGCGAAGGCGATGTTCACGTCGCGGAACGCGTTCTCGGCGAGCTTCACGAACTCGGCCGTCGTCGCGTCCGTTTCGATGATGTGGCCCTTGACGAACGTCGCGTAGAGCGCCGAGGCGTAGGCGGTCGCCTGGGGCGTGAGGCCGCCGACGACGCGGTGGTTCGACGCCATCTCGTGGAGCGTGTTGCCGGGTAGGACCGTCTCGGGGCAGTGGACGACGTGGAGGTCCCGCTTCGCGTCGAGACCGCTCGTCTCGAGGATGGGGGCGAATACGTTCGCGGTCGTTCCCGCGGGGACCGTGCTCTCGAGGATCACGAGGTCTCCCCGTCGGACGACCGGGGCGAGCGCCTTCGCGGCGGCCTCGACGTAGCTCAGGTCGGCCGTCTTCGTATGCTCCGAGAACGGCGTCGGCACGCACACGATGTGTGCGTCGGCGGGACCGAGCGTGTCCACGGGCTCGAGCCGACCCGAGGCGAGGGCCTGCCGCGTCGCGGCGAGGAGACCGGGTTCCTCGATGTGGATCTCGCCCGCGCGCAGCCGGTCGATGATCTTGCGGTTCACGTCGTAGCCTCGGACCGTATGGCCCGCCGCGGCCAGGATCGTGGCCGTCGGGAGGCCGATGTAGCCGAGCCCCAGCACCGAGATGGTCTTCGTCATCCTTCACGCTCCGGTTCCCGGCCTCGGCCGGGCAGGAGGACGGGGCTTGCTCGTGGCCCTTTCCCGTTTCTCGCACGAATCGCGGATTCGGCCCTTCGAGCGCTGACCCAGGATGCTCATGCAGGCGCGCTCGCGCGGCCCGCGAGGTTCCCCATGAACGGCCAGGCTGCACGGGAAGGGCTCATCGCCGACCCCGCCGCAAGAGCGCGGCTCGTGGTCGCGATTCCCGCCTACAACGAGGAGGTCGGCATCGGAAGCGTGGTCCTCAGGACCCGCGAGCACGCGCGCGACGTCGTCGTCGTCGACGACGGATCCACGGACGACACCGCGCGCGTCGCGGAGCTCGCGGGCGCGCGCGTCATCCGCCATGCCTCGAACGGCGGATACGGAGCCGCGTTGAGGACGATCTTCCGGACGGCCCGCAACGAGGGATGGGAGGCCCTTGCGATCCTGGATTCGGACGGCCAGCACGACCCCTCGGATCTTCCCGAGGTCGCAGGGCCTGTCCTTGCCGGCAAGGCGGATGTCTCGATCGGGTCGCGGTTCGTCGAAGCCGGGAGCGCGAGCGACGTCCCGGCGTACCGCAAGCTCGGCATCAAGGTGCTCACGAGCCTCGGCAACGTCGGCGCGAGGGGCGATGCCCGCGTCACCGACGGGCAAAGCGGGTTCCGTGCCTATTCCCGTCGGGCGATCGAGGCGATCGACCCCACGGACGACGACATGGGCATCAGCGCGGAGATCCTCTTCCAGGCGCGCAAGGCCGGCCTCGCGTTCGCCGAGGTGCCGATCCGCGTCCGGTACGACGTGGACGGGTCCTCGCAAAACCCCGTGAGGCACGGCCTCGGGGTCGTGCGGTCGATCGCCCGCTTCGCGGAGGTCGAGCACCCGTTCCTCGTGCTCGGGCTTCCGGGCCTCGCCCTCTTCCTGCTCGGTCTCCTCGTCGGGGCGAGCGAGCTTGCGGGCATCGAACGGGGAGACGCGAGCGCGCTTGCGATCGCGCTCGCCGCGGCCGTCGCCTTCACGGGATTCGCGCTCGGCCTCACGTCGCTCGTGCTGCACGCGTTCGTTTCGGCGACGCGGGGGCGTGCCGCTTGAGGACGACGCTCGTCACGGGATCGGCGGGTCAGCTCGGATCGTACGTCGTCGACATGCTCTGCGAGCGCGGCCGACCCGTCCTGGGCCTGGACCGCAGGCCTTCGCGGTGGACGAACATCGTCGCCGACGTGCGCACGCACGGCGCCGCGCCCGCGGGCGTCGGAGCGATCGTCCACTGCGCGGCGCAGGTGAGCGTTCCCCTTTCGGTGGCGTCGCCCCGCGAGGACGCGGCGGAGAACGTGGACGGAACGCTCGCGATGCTCGAGGCGGCGAGGAGCTTCGACGCCCGATTCGTCTTCATCTCCTCCGCGGCGGTCTACGGGGACCCTTCGAAGACGCCCATCCGCGAGGATTCCCCGGTCGAGCCCGTGAATCCCTACGGCTTGTCGAAGGCCGTGGGCGAGCGCTACACGAACCTGTACGCGCGCCTCTACGGGCTCGAGACCGTGATCCTGCGGCCCTTCAACGTCTTCAGCCCGCGCGCGGATCCGTCGAGCCCCTACTCGGGCGTCGTGACGCAATTCGTCCGCGCCGTCTCCGAAGGAAGGCCCCCCGTCCTCCACGGCGGCGGCCTCGCCACGCGCGACTTCGTGCACGCGACGGACGTCTCGCGCGCGGTCCTCCTCGCGCTCTCGGAAGACCGAGCGAAGGGGGGAACCTTCAACGTCGGGACCGGGCGGCCGACGAGCATCCGCGACCTCGCGGCGCTCGTCGTGAAGCTCGCGGGGTCGGCGGTGAGACCCGTCGACGGCGAAGCACGGAGGGGCGACATCGCGGCAAGCGTCGCGGACGTGTCCCGCCTCGTCGCGCTCGGACACCGTCCCGCGACGGACCTCCCGCGACAGCTCGGCGAGATCGTGGCGCAAGGGGCGATCCCGTGAAGGTTGCGGTCGTCCTCGGGACGCGGCCCGAGATCGTCAAGATGAGCCCCGTGATCCGCGCGCTCGACCGGCGCGGCGTCGAGCACGACGTCATCCACACGGGGCAGCACTACTCGCGCGAGATGGACGCGGTCTTCTTCGAGACGCTCGCGCTTGCGCCGCCCGCCTTCAATCTGGAGGTCGGCTCCGGAAGCCACGGGGCGCAGACGGGCCGCATCCTCGCGGGCGTCGAGGAGGCGCTTCGCGCTTCGTCCCCGGACGTCGTCCTCGTCCAGGGCGACACCAACACCGTCGTCGCCGGGGCGCTTGCCGCCTCGAAGCTCGGGATCCGGGTCGGGCACGTCGAGGCCGGCCTCCGGAGCTTCGACCGCTCGATGCCGGAGGAGATCAACCGGGTCGTCGCGGATCACGTCGCCGACCTCTTGTTCGCGCCCACGGCCGCGTGCGCCGCGACGCTCGCCCGCGAGGGCATCCCGGCGACGCGCGTGCACGTCACCGGCAACACGGTGGTCGACGCCGTTTTCGCGCACCGCGACCTCGCGGCCGCGCGGTCGACGGTCCTTGCGGAACTCGGCGTCGCGCCCGGGGGGTACCTCCTGCTCACGGCGCATCGCCAGGAGAACGTGGACGACGCCCGGCGCTTCGCGGGCATCCTCGCGGGAGCCGCCGCGGCGGGCGAGGCCCTCGGGGCCCCGGTCCTCTACCCGATCCATCCCCGCTCGCGCAAGATGCTCGCGCGGCATGGGCTCGACGCGCGCAGCGTGCGGCTCGTGGACCCCCTCGACTTCCTCGGCTTCCTCGCCCTCGAATCCCGCGCCCGCCTCGTCCTTACGGACTCGGGCGGCGTCCAGGAGGAGGCGTGCGTGCTCGGCGTGCCGTGCGTGACGCTTCGGGACAACACCGAGCGTCCCGAGACGATCGACGTGGGCGCGAACCGGCTCTCGGGCGTCGATCCGGCGTCGATCCAACGCGCGGTTCTCGAAGCGGACGCCGCCTTGCGCGCGTGGACGAATCCCTTCGGCGACGGGCGCGCGGGAGAGCGCATCGTCGACCTCGCGCTCGCGTCCCCGCCTTCCCGGGCGCCCGGTCTCGGGGGGCGCGCCTCGGCATGAACGTGGTCATGCTGCGGGGAACGCTCGCGGACGCCGACGCGCGGCTCTCGAAGGAGCGGAGGGCCCTCGAGCGCGCGGGCCACGACGTCCACGTGATCGATTGGGACTTCAGCGGCGCGGGAAGCGGGCCGGGCATCGGCGTCACGCGGTACGCGCGCCGCGTCGCGCGCGGGACGTGGGCTCTCGCGCCGGCGCTCCCAGGATGGTGGCGCTTCATCCGGCGCGCGCTTGCGACGCGCGATTGGGACGTCGTCCACGCCTGCGACCTCGATACGCTGCCCGCGGCCGTCGCCGCGGCGCGGCGATCGGAAGGCCTCGTCGTCCACGACGTCTTCGATTACTACCCCGACATGCTCGCAGGTCAGGTCCCCCGCGTCGCGGACCTCGCGATGCGCGCGTGGTACCGGCGGCTCCTCGCGCGCGTCGACGGCCTCGTCATCGCCGACGAGGCGCGGGCCTTCCAGGTCGCTCCCCGCACACCCGACGCGGTGGTGATGAACACGCCCGAGGATCTCGGCCCTCCGGGACCTCCCCGGCGGCGGGACGGCCCGCTGCGCGTCTTCTACGCGGGGGCCCTCGTGCGCGCGAGGGGTCTTTTCACGCTTCTCGATGCGGTCGCCTCACGGGCGGACGTCGATCTCGTCCTCGCCGGCTACGGTCGCGACGAACGCGCGGTCGAAGCGCGGGCGTCCTCGCTTCCGAACGCCCGCTTTCTCGGCAGGATTCCGTACGAGGAGGTCCTCGACCAGAGCCGCGCGGCGGATGTCCTCGTCGCGTTCTACGATCCCGCGAGCCCGAACAACCGTCTTGCGAGCCCCAACAAGCTCTACGAGGCGATGATGCTCGGCAAGCCCCTCGTGACGAACGACGGCACGCTCGCGGCCGCGCGGGTCCGGCACCACGACGCGGGTCTCGTCGTCCCGTTCGGCGACGCGGCCTCCCTCGGCGCGGCCCTGGATCGGCTGATGCGTGACCCCTCGCGCGCGGGCGAGCTCGGAACGAACGGGAGGCGCGCATACGAAAAGGCGTATGCATGGTCGACCATGGAGGCCCGGCTCGTCGACCTCTACGCGCGGCTCGAGGGCGCGTGAAGCGCGCCCGGCCGTGTGTCACAATGCTTTTTCCCTCTGAAACGCGCGGCGGACGGCATGCGTGAGGAGACCGTGCACCTCAACGGCCGCGAGGAAGGCGAGAAGGCCGTCGTTCCCGACGATCCGTTCGTGACCCGGCCATTTCTCGAAGCCGCAAGCCTCCTTCCGCCGGGTCGCGGAAGGGGTTTCACCTTGTCGGCGCGAGCCGGCGCCGCGACGCACCATTGGGGCGTCGTTGAAATGTCGCGTTTCGGCCTCAAGGCCGCCGTGGCCTGGGCCGCCCCCTCGGGGCCCCCGGGGTCGGGCCGCGCCGCGGTGTGGCCCTCGCTGCTCAGCGCCGTCGCGGACCGCGGCCATGCCGTGCTGCGCATGGGGAGCCATTCGACGGTGCGGCTCGGCGCGGCCGACCTCGCAAGCATCCGGAGCTTTGCGGCCGAAGCGGGATGGCGGCTTCGGACCTCGCCCTTCGGAACCTACGTCATTGATCTCCGGATCCCCGAGGAGAAAAGGGCAACCCTCCTCGAGCGCAACCATCGGCAGGCTGTTCGCAAGACGGACAAGGCCGGAATGGCGCTTGCGCGCCTCGACAGAGCAAGCCTCCGCGAGTTCATGCGCGTGAGCGACGAAACCTACCGTCGCCAGGGGCTCGAGCCGCATCCTCGCCGCTATTTCGAGGCGCTCATCGACCAGCCTCGATCCTTCCGGTTCTACGCGGCGATCGATCGCGAGGGGCGCCATCACGCGAACGCCGTCATCGCGGTCCGCGGCGCCCACGGCATCTATCTTCACGGCGGGTCGGGCCATCGCGACGTGCCAGGCGCGGGCGTCTGGCTCCATTGGCGCATCGCGAACGACCTCGCGGAGAGCGGATTCACGGCGTACGACCTCGGCGGCGTGGACGTGACCGAAGCCGAAGGGAAGGCCGCCGGGATCAGGGCCTTCAAGGCCCGGTTCGGCGGCGTTTTCGAGCGCTATGAGGCGCTCGACGTCGTCTTCCGCCCGCGCCTCGATTCAGCCCTGAGGCACGCGCTCGCCCTCGCCCGGCGCCTGCGCCTCGTCTGATCAGCATTCGAGGACAACCTGGTTGCGCGCACTCGCATAGACGACCCGGGGTTCGGCGACGGTCCATGCGGCGCCGGGGTCGCGCAGGCACAGGATTCCCCGCGGTCCCTGCTCGATGAGCTCGGACGGGAGACGGTCCGCCACCGCTTGCCGGTCGAGCGTCCGGACGTGGTCGATCGCGACCTTCGGATCCTGGTGGAAATAGTCCACGAACGCGCGCGTCACCCGGAAATCGCGGCCCGCGGCGGCCACGATGGACCAGTCGCGGAAAGCGCGGTCCTCCTCGTCGAAGCCGTACCGCGCGAACACCGGGCCGTCGTCGCCCATGTTCGTCGAAAACGCCACGCCGTCGAGCGCGAGGAAGGGAAGACCCATCTGGCTCGCGGCCACGAGCACGGAGCCCGCGAGCAGGGCCTTCGACGCCCACGCGGCCTCGCGGTTCCGGGACCGTTTCATGGGCCCGCTCACGCCCCACCAGAGGGTGGCGAGCGAGGCTGAGAGGACGAGCGCGATGGCGAAAAGGCGGTTCGCGTCGAGCGTGGTGGGGACGAGGAAGCCGACCGCGGTGAGGCCGAGGGCGACGGTCTGGGTCGCGAAGAGGCGCAGCCGCCCCGAGGCCACCCGCCGGCCCCGGTAGATGTCGAGCGCCTGCCGGATCCATCCCGCCGCGATGGCCGAGGCGACGACGAGGAGCGAGATCCGGATCGACCAGTAGCCGAGGCTGCCGCCGCGCCCGAGGGTCTCAGCGAGCGTCTCGCCGCTTCGCCTGAAATCCTCGCCCGCGAGCTTGCGCGCGATCGCCTCGATGGGGTACGTCGCGGAATTGACGAGCATGTCGAACACGTAGGGGATGGCGGCGTACCACGCGACGAAGATGACGCAACCCACGAGGAGGAGCAGACCCAGCCGGAAGCTCGGCACGGTCGTCACGAGCCCGGCCCGCCGCCACTTCCAGAAGTAGGCCCATTCTGCGGCCCAGGCGACGCCGAGCGTGAGGAGGACGAGCACGCTCGTGGTGTAATGGGTGAACACGAGCGCGACGACGAGCGTGGCGCCGAGCACGAGCGTGCGGGTCTCGCTCAGCGGGCGGCTCGTCACGACGTAGAGGAGCGCGAGGGCGATGAGCATCGAGATCGAGGCTTTGGCGATCTGGGCCGTGCTTTCCCAGAAGGAGAGCGCCGAAACCGCGATGAAGACCGCGGCGAAGGCGCGGCGAGGATTCACGGCCCGTTCGAAGACGAGGAAAAGAGGTATCGAGACGGCGGCAAGCATCGCCGGATAGGCGTATTTCAGGATCGTGTGCGCATCGAGACCCGTGAGGCCCGTGAACATGCGCGTGCCGACGATGAGCCACACGGAGCTGAAGCTGATCTCCGGCAGGTCGAGGGGATCCCAGTGATAGGCATCGCCGAAGTGGACGACCGCGCGGAATTCGCGGTGGACGTCGCTTCCCATGAGGTTGTCCGTGCGCGCGGTGAAGCCCGCGACCGCGAAGAGGGCCCATGCGAAGAGGAAGAGAACGAGCACGCCGGCCCGCTGCTCGTTCGCGTTCACGTAGAGGGCTGCGAAGAGGGCGAGGCCGATGATCGTCGCCACGATCTGACCCTCCCGAGCCCCCGTCTTCTCGATGAGCAGGATTCCGACGAGGCCGGAAACGGCGAAGAGGACGACGAGCGCGGTCGAGACCCCGGGGTGGTAGGCGAGGGCCGCGGCCTTCTGGACGAGGCCGGATCGGTCGAGCCGCGAGGCCCACGACGGCGCGACGCGCTCGAAGACGGCGCCCGTCACGTCTGCGGCCTCCTGACGACGGCCGCGAGCGAGCGGCGGGCCCGGCCCCATTCGTCGCGGCGCACCTCGCCCGCAAGCAGCACGGCGGCCGCGAAGGTGGCAAAGGCCGCGGCGATCGCGGCCGATCCGGCCGCGAGGTGGCCCGCGCTCGCGAACGCGCCGGCCGCGCCCAGGCCGGCAAGGGCCGCAAGGCCCCCGGCGGCCGCGACGTTCGCGGCTGTCCTCCAGGGAAAGCGCCAGCGGATCGAGGATCCGGGCACGATGCCGACGAGGATCGGATAGAGCCAGAAGGCGATGCACGAGGCGATGGCGGCGCCGAGGAAGCCGTGCGAGGGAACGAGGAGCGCGGCAAGGACGAGGTTCGCCGCGACGCAGGTTCCGAGGATCGCGAACACGACGCCCGTGCGGCGCTCGATCTCGAAGCGCTTGTTGCCGAAGAGCCCGAGGTTCCAGCCGATGAAACCCGCGGCGATCCAGGGCACCACGACGTGACCGTCGCGGAACTCGGCGCCGAGGAGGACCGCCGAGAGGGCCGGCGCCGCGACGGCGACGCCGATCGCGACGGGCGTCGTGATCAGGAGGAAGTAGCGCGTGAAGCGCTGGATGAGGCTTTCGAGCTCTTCGCGGTTCTCGGTCTCCCCCGCCCTCACGAGGATCGGCTGGGCGGCCATGAGGAGGGGCGCGAGCGACAATGTCACGAGCTCGGGCAGGGCCTGGTATCCGGCGTGGAAGAGGCCGACCTCGGCCGCGCCCCGATGATATTGGATCACGAGACGGTCGACCGCGGCGAACGCCTGCTCGCCGAGGAACCACCCGGCGAGCGGGAAGGCGTAGACGAAGGCGGCCCGCGTGTAGTCGAGGCTTCCTCGGGCCGCCCCGAACGGCCTCAGGAGGCCGGCCTTCCAGGCCCCGAAGGGGAGGGGGAGGAGGAGCGCCACGAGGAGGGCGACGAGGAGGGCCTCGACGTCGGCGCGCCAGTAGATCAGGAGAGCGAGGCCGAACGCGAGCGTGAGGACGCCGCGCGCGATCTCCATGAGCGAGTACGACCAGGAGGCGAGGCGCGCCATGAGGACGAACTGCACATTGTAGAACGCGACGACCGCGACGAGGATCGCAATCGCGAGGCCGAAGAGGCGCGCGTAGGGTCCGAGCGCGCCGCCGGCCGTCGCGTATAAAGCGCCGGCGATCGCGACGAGCACGACGAGCGTCGCCGCGATCGCGGTCGCATGGTGCGCAAGGAAGGTCGCGGCCTCGCCGCGTCGCTCGTAAGCCGGATAGAACCTCAGCGCCGCCTGCTGGGTCCAGCCGCTCGAGGCGGCCGCGACGAGGAGCACGACGTTGACGAGGAGTCCATATTGCCCGAGCGCCTCGCGCGAGAGGAGACGCGTCGCCGCGAGGAGGATGACGAGCCCGACCATCGCGGGAAGACCCCGCGCGAGCGCGTAGGCGAACGTGTCCTTCGCGAGCTGCTGCCCGTGGTTGAGCGGGCGCGGACCGGCTTCGACGGGGTCCCCGCTCACGGCGACACCTCGATGAAGACCGTTCCCCGTCCGTTCGGATGCGTGGCGGGTGTCGTGCCGTCGAGCAGGGCCGTGAGGCGATAGGCTCCGGGTTTCGCGGGCGAGAAGACCACGGTGGCGCTCCAGGGCTCGCCCGGCGTCAGGTCGAAGCGCCAGCGGTCGAGGATCATGACCTCGGCGGGCGTGAAGCCCCCGGAGGTGAGGTTGCCACGCTCCGCGAAGAGGATGAGGTCGACGGCGACGCTCGCCGAGGACGCGGGCATGGCGGCCGCCGTGAGGACGACGGGACGGCCGACGAGGGTCGACGCGCTCGAGGCGGAAAGGCCCACCACGACCTCGGAGGAGAGGGGCGGTCGGGCGTCGAACCAGAAGCTCAGCCGTCGCTCCTCGATGCCGGGCGCAAAGAGGACGAGCCCGAAACGGTGGAGCCCACCGTCCGCGGCGGGCACCTCGAGATCGAAGGATTCCCGGCTTCCGGCGCTCACGGGAACCTCGAAGGAGCGCGCCTCAACCGTCGATTGCGGGACGAACCGGGCGCCGGGCCCGTCGTGCGACCATGCGCCGCGCTCGAGCGCGTAGTCGATGGTGTAGACGAGGTCGACGCCCTCCTGGTTCGCGACGACGGCCCGGAAGCGGGCGGCGCTTCCGGCCTCGACCGAGGTGACGTAGGCGGCCGAGCGGCCGTATTCGTCCAGAAGCTCGAAGGACGTGTAGCGGGCGGGCGGCTTCTCGATCGAGGCGAGGTGCGCGGCGGCGCCGACCCCGGCGAGGACGAGGAGCCCCACGACGGCGAGCGTCGCTCCGGCCGGAAGCTTCGCGGCGTGCCGCGAGGCCAGCCGCGCGTTCGCGAAGGGGTCGAACCGGTCGGCGGGTGCGAGTCGCAGCCTCCGGGTGCCGCCCGCGATCGCAAGAAGCAGGGTGATGGCGAAGAGCGAGACCGCGACGGATCGCGGCGCAAGGCCCGTGGGCGTCGTGTTCGTCGCGACCCCCAAAATGGGGACGAGGCCGACGCCCGCCCCGAGCGCGAGCGCGAAGCGCTCGAGTCCCGTGAGGCCGAGCGGGGTCAGCCCGTCTTTCGCCTGGGCGCGGCGCCGTTCGGGAAAAAGCGCCGCAACGAGCGCGTATCCTGGGGCGAAGAGCAGGAGGAAGGTTCCGGCGGGCACGCGCAGGAGGGGGGGCGCCTCGAACCAGACGGCCGCGGTCGAGACGAGAGCCGCGACAGCAAGGCCGACGAGGTCGAAGATCGACCCGAGCGAGGGAGGGCCGGTGTCGTCCCCGCGCTGGCTCTGCATCGGTCCGGCCGACCGCTCAACGCTCTTTCCGGTTTGTGATACAGGGTTCGACACGAGTCCCCGATCGAGGCGAGAAAGAGGGAGGGCGGGACGCGGCCGCCGGGCCGCGTCCCGTGACGCCTCAGGGCCACGTCATGGCGGGCGACGTGACGACGCTCCCGTCGGTCGCCTTGACGACGAACTTCACCGAGGCGCCGTTCGGGACGTAAAACGACTTCGCCCACGTCCCGTAGCTCGTCGCCGAAAGGGCGACCGGAGCGCCGTTGTTCACGACGGCCTCGACGCTCGCAAGCGTCTTGGTGGCGTCGACGCGAACCTCGACCCACCAGTTGTTCGCCGCGTGCTTGTGCACGGTGGCCGAGAAGGTGCCGGGCGCGGGAAGCGACGGCGCGCTCGTCAACCTGGCGTCGGGCCACGTGTACCAGCCGCTCGTGGCCGACTTGCCGTCGGGCGCGTACGCCGTGAAGCGGACGAGGCTCCCCGTTTCGACGTAGAACGAGAGACCCCATCCCGTCCAACCGAGGTGGTTGAGCGCGCGCGGGGGCGCGCCGTTCACGCTCACCTCGACGCGCGCCGGCCAGCCGCCGAGCACGTCCGTCGAGACCCACCAGTTGTTGCCTCTCGGCGCGAAGGTGACCGGGTAGGTCGAGGGCGATGGCGAGGGCGAGGTGGGTG
>DATLGO010000108.1 GCA_035540375.1 Candidatus Thermoplasmatota archaeon | reverse complement strand
GCCCCCGGCCGGCCGCCTCGCCGCGGCCCCGACCGTCCGCACGCTGCCTTCGGAAAGGCACGACAAGCTATTTGGCGGGCGCCGGGGTAACGCGGCCTCATGGAATGGACGCACGCCGGCGAGGCGCCGCCCACGACGCCTTATCCGGCGTACGCGCGCGTGCTCGCGGCCGTCGTCGCGCTCGCGGTGACCCTCTTCACTGCGGATGTCGCGCTCGCGCTCCTCGCGCGAGGCCTCGGCCTCACCGCGGCCGCCGCCGTCCTCGGCGCGCTGCCGCTCCTCGCGCTCTTCGCGCTCTACGCGATCGCGCCGCGCGCCCTCACGGCGGGCGTGAAGCGCGTTGCGCCCGGCGTGGACCTCGCGGACGAGGGCGCGTTCTTCGCGGTCGCGCTCCTTGCGACCGCGCTCTACGCCATCTACGGCCTGAGCGTCCTCATCGAGTCGGCGCTCTTCATCGAGGCGCCCGGGGCCTCGCCCCTCGGCGGGGAGGTCACGCTCTCGAGCGACGCGCTCCTCATGGGGCTCGTGCTCAACGGCGTGCTGCTTCTGGCTCCGCCGCTCGCGTGGATCGTGTTCGTGAACCGCCGGCGCGTGGACGAGGTGCCCGCGGCGCTCGATCTCACGACGAGGAAACTCGGCGTGTCGCTCGCGCTCGGCGCGGGGACCGCGGTCGCGGTCATCGTCGCCTTCGCGCTCGTCGTCACCGCGCTTCTTGCGGCGGGCGTCGTCCTGCCGGAGAACGAGCAGGCGGTCGCGATCGCGCGGGCGCTCTCGATCCCCGCGGCCCTCGCGGTCGCGGTCGGCTCGTCGGTCACGGAGGAGGTGTTCTACCGCGGCTTCCTCCTCAAGCGCGTCGGCATCCTCGCGCAGGCCGCCCTCTTCGCGGTCGCGCACGTCTCGTACGGAAATCTGGTGCAGCTCGTCGTCACGTTCGCGCTCGGCGTCGTCTTCGCGCTTCTCGTGCGGCGGACGGGGAACCTCATGGCCCCCATCGCGGCGCATTTCACCTTCAACGCCATCATGCTCCTCGCGGAGCGTTTCGCGACGACGTGACGGACGGTGGCCGGGAAGATTTAAGAACGGCATCCGCCTACTGCGGCGCGCGTGCTAGCAAACCTAGCACGGGACGTTGACGCGATGACGGACAAGCCGGCGGCGCCCGAGTTCCAGGAGAGCAGCCTCACGGGCAAGATCGAGACCGAGATGGAGCTGCTCCAGCGGCACGTGGAGATCCTCAAGGCCGTGAAGGACCACGAGCCCATCGGCATCATCCGCCTGTCCGAGATCACCGGTCACCCACAGCACAAGGTCCGCTACTCGCTGCGCATCCTCGAGCAGGAGGGCCTCATCGAGCCCTCCGCGCAGGGCGCCGTCACGACCGCGCAGCTCAACGAGTTCATCCCGCACCTGCGCCACATCCTCAACCTCATGACGGAGACGGTCGCGGAGCTGCGCAAGACCATCGGCTGATCCCGCCTGGGAAACCTATTTGAAGGGCAGGCTGGATCACGGGTGGTCCCCTCACGGGGAAAATGCCGCCTTAGCTTAGCCGGTAGAGCGTCGGACTGTTAATCCGAAGGTCAATGGTTCGAATCCGTTAGGCGGCGCTCATCGGGAGCGCGTCCGGGGGCCCGCCCCCCGACGTCTCCCCTCTTTCCGCGCGCGCACGGCGCCGCGCTTTCTCGCGACCTCGAGACGCTCACGCGGCGAGCGCTGCCGGGCCGGCCGGGGGCGACGGGCCCGAGACGGCGCCGACCGGACTGGCGACGACGACCTCGAAGCGCGCGCCCGCGATCTCGATCACGTGCGGCCCCGGCTCCGCGAGGGCGAGGACGAAGCCGATCCCGCGCCGCTCGCCCGGCGCGAGCGTGACCTCGGCGCGATCGAGCGCGGCGCCGTCCACGCGGACCTCGAGCGTCCGCCTCCCGGGGACGCTGCCGTTGTTCGCGAGGACGACCTCGACCCCGACCGCCTCGCCGGCCGTCGGGAAGTGCGAGGAGAGCGCGATCCGCTCGACCACGATGCGGTCCGGCGGCCCGCCGGGGGCCGGCGCGCTCGCGACGCAGCCTGCGACGGCGAGCGCGAGCAGGAGAACGGCGGGGGAGGCAGGCGCGCGCACGGCTCCCCGTCCCTCGTCGCCACAGGATGGACCTTCCCGCCCCTTCGTCCATGCGCCAAGGCTATATCCCGGCCGGCCGCATCGGAAGCGCGTGCGCGCGGAGCCCCGGTTCGGCGAGCGGGCCCTCCTCCTCGAGAGCGGGGGCGAGCGCGTCGTGGTCGTGGGCGACCTGCACGTGGGCCTCGAGAGCGATCTGAAGCGCAGCGGCCTGCACATCCCGTCGCAGACGGGCCGGATGCGGTCAAGGCTCGGCGCCATCGTCCGCGAAACGATGCCCGACCGCCTCGTCGTCCTCGGAGACCTCAAGCACGCGATCGCGTACGCGGCGCGACAGGAGACCGAGGAGCTCGAGGACTTCTTCCTCGGCCTCGGCGTGCCCGTCGACCTCGTGCCCGGGAACCACGACGCGGACATCCCGGTCCTCGCGGGCGTCGAGGTCCACCCCGCAACCGGCATCCGCGTCGGCGAGGCGGCGCTCCTCCACGGGCACACCTGGCCGTCGGACCGCGTGATGGACGGCGCGCGGCTCGTCGCGTTCTGCCACAACCATCCCGCGGTGCTTCTCGTCGACGAGCTCGGTCACCGGCACAAGGAGCCCTGCTGGATCCGGGCGCCGTTCGCGGAGGCGGCGCGCGAGCGGTGGCCCACGCTCGACCCCGACGCGCGCGCGATCGCGATTCCCGCCTTCAATGACCTCGTGGGCGGCGTCGCCTTCAACGCGCTCGAAGGCGAGCACCCCCTCGGGCCGCTCCTCGCGAACGGCCTCGTGGACCTCGATGCCGGTCGCCTCTACACGCTCGACGGCGTCGACCTCGGAACCCTCGCGGACATGCGCGAGTTCGGCGCCGCGCGGGAGACGGAACGCAAGCCGCGCGCCCGACGCCGCGCGCGCCGCAAGCCGCGCGACGGGAGCGGCGCGACGGGGCGGTGACGTGGCGGGCGCCTTCGACCTCCTGCAATCCCCGGCGCTCCGCGCGCTCCTCGCGGACGAGGGGTTCGCGAGCCCCACGGCGGCCCAGGAGGCGGCGATCCCCGTCATCCTCGAAGGCAAGCACACGCTCCTCGTCGCGCCGACGGGCATGGGCAAGACCGAATCGGCGGTGCTTCCGATCCTCGACCTGTTCCTGCGCGCGCGCGAGAAGGTGCGCGAGGCCGGCGCGAAGCCGCGCCGCGCCGTGAGCATCCTCTACGTCACGCCGCTTCGCGCGCTCAACCGCGACCTCATGGGCCGCCTCGACCTCTGGGGCCGCAGGCTCGGCGTCGACGTACGCGTGCGCCACGGCGACACCTCGCAGTCGGAGCGCGCGCGGCAGGCGCGCGAGCCGCCCGATTTCCTCATCACCACGCCCGAAACGCTGCAGGCGATCTTCATGGGACCGCGCCTCAAGGAGGCCATCGCGGGCGTGCGCTGGGTCGTCGTGGACGAGGTGCACGAGCTCGCCTCCGACGAGCGCGGCGCGCAGCTCGCCTTCGCGCTCGAACGGCTCGGCCTCCTCGCGGGCGAGTTCCAGCGCGTCGGCCTCTCGGCGACCGTGGGCGACGAGCGAGACGTCGCGGCGTGGCTCGGCGGCGCCGAGCGCCGCGTCTCGACGGTCAAGGTCCCCGTCGCGAAGAAGCTCGACCTCCGCGTCACGAGCCCGGACCCGACGCCGCGCGACCACGCGACCGCCGCGAAGGTCATGGCGCGCCCCGACGCGGCCGCGTACCTCAACACGGTGCTCGACCTCGTGAAGGCGCACACCGCGACGCTCGTCTTCGTGAACACGCGCGAGACGGCGGAGATCCTCGCGGCGCGCGCCCGCATCCTCGACGAGACGTTCCCGCTCGGCGTGCACCACGGGTCGCTCGCGCGCGACGCGCGCATCCAGTCCGAGGAGGCCTTCAAGCGCGGCGCGCTGCGCGGCCTCGTCTGCACGTCGAGCATGGAGCTCGGCATCGACATCGGGTCGGCCGACCTCGTCGTGCAGTTCGGCTCCCCGCGCCAGGTGACGCGCCTCGTGCAGCGCGTGGGCCGCGCCGGCCACCGGCACGACCTCGTCTCGAACGGCGTCATCGTCGCAACCGAGCCGGACGACATCGCGGAGGCGGCCGTCATCGTGGACCGCACGATGCGGGAGGCTCTCGAGCGCCTACCCGGTCCGGAGGCGCCGCTCGACGTCCTCGCGAACCAGCTCGAGGCGATGGCGCTCGAGCGCTCGCGCGTGCGCGCGGACGCCGCGTACGCGCTCGCCCGCCGCGCGCATCCGTTCCGCGCGCTTCCGCGCGAGGTTTTCGACGAGACGCTCGCGCAGCTTGCCGCCCACCGCGTCGTCTGGAGCGAGGGCGGCGACTTCGGCTCGCTCAAGCGCTCGCGTCTCCACATGGTGGAGAACCTGAGCATGATTCCCGACGCGCGGACGTTCCGCATCGTGAGCCTTGTCACGCGCAAAGCCGTCGCGACGCTCGACGAGGCGTTCGTCGCGAGCTTCATCGAGCCCTCCGCGGCGTTCATCTGCCAGGGGCAGGCGTGGCGCGTGGTCGAGATCGACGACGAGAAGGACGAGATCCGCGTCGAGCCGGTGAAGGATCCGCTCGGCGCGATCCCCTCCTGGATCGGCGAGGAGATCCCCGTTCCCTTCGAGGTCGCGCAGGAGGTCGGAGCCCTCCGGGAGGGGATCGCGCGGGACCTCGCCGAGCGCGGCGGGACGGAGGCCGCGGCGCGGGCGGCGGACCGGTGGCGCGTCGGCCCGGAGGCGGCGCGCAAGCTCGTCGCGTACGTGGCCGAGCAGGCGGGGTACGCGCTTCCGACGGATCGGCGGGTCACGCTCGACGTCGGGTCCGGACGCGTCGTCCTCAACGCCGCCTTCGGGTCGAAGGCGAACGAGACGATCGGACGCATCCTGTCGTCGCTCGTGATGGCGCGCGCGGGCTCCTCGGTCGGCCTCGAGGTCGACCCGTACCGCGTCATCCTCACGCTTCCCTCCCGAACGCCGGCCTCCGCCGTCCGGGAGGTCCTCATGGAGACCGCGCCGGCCTCCGTCCCCGCGATCCTGGAGCTCATCCTCTCCAATTCGAACGCGCTCCGCCAGCGCCTCCTGCACGTCGCGCGGAAATTCGGCGCCGTCCAGAAGGGCGCGGACTGGCGCCGCATCAACATGCAGAAGCTCGTCGAGATCTACCGCGGGACGCCCCTCTACCGCGAGGCGATCCGCGAGGTCGTCGAGGAGAAGCTCGACGTGCCGCTCGCGATGAAGCTCCTCGGGGAGATCCAGAACGGCGAGCGGGAGCTCGTCGTGCAGGGCCTCTCCCCGATCGCGCTTGCCGGCATGGACAAGCGCGCCGACCTCATCTCGCCGGCGCGCGCCGACCGGACGCTCCTCGACGCGCTCAAGAAACGGCTCGAGAACGAGCGCGTGACGCTCCTCTGCATGAACTGCCGCGACTGGTCGAGCGAGACCCGCGTCGCCCGCGCCCGGGACGTTGTCGCCTGCCCGAAGTGCGAGGGCCGCCTGCTTGCGGCCGCGCGGCCGTGGCACAAGGAGGCTCTCGCCGCCTGGAAGAAGAAGGGCCGCGCGACCGAGGAGGAGCGCAAGGAGCTGCGCCGCCTCCAGACCGCCGCGAACCTCTTCCTCGACCACCGCGAACGCGCGCTCCTCGCGCTCGTCGCGCGCGGCGTCGGTCCCGACACCGCGGGCCGTCTCCTCGCGCGCCAGAAGCCCGACGAGGAGCCGTTCCTCCGGGACCTCTTCGAGGCCGAGGTCACCTACGCGAGAACGCGCCAGTTCTGGGATTGAGGCGGCAAGGTACAAGCGATTGCGCTCCCGTGCCTCGTCCATGTCGATGGTCGTGTCGCAGGACCCCGCGACGCTCGAGATCCTCGCCGAAATCCCCGCGACGAGCGCGAAGGACGTGGATCTCGCGATCGCGCGCGCCCGCGCGGCGCAGCGGGCGTGGCGGGAGCGCCGGCTCGACGAGCGCCTTTCGCTCCTTCTGCGGTTCTCGACCCTCGTCCTCCGCGACCGCGTCGCGCTCGCGACGCTCGTCTCCCGCGAGATGGGGAAGCCCGTTCCCGAGGCGCTCGCGACGGACGTCCTCCCGCTTCTCGACGCGGTCAAGTTCCTCGAACGGCACGGACTCGGCGCGCTGAGGTCCCGCAAGTTCCGCCTCGACAACCCGATCCTGCTCGATCGCGCAAGCCGCATATACTACGAGCCGCGCGGCGTCGTTGGCATCGTCGCGCCGTGGAACTACCCGCTCGCGATTCCAGGCGCCCAGGCCGTCTTCGCGCTCTTCGCCGGCAATGCGGTCGTCCTGAAGCCGAGCGAGCACGCGACGCTCGTGGCGCTGCGTTTCCGCGATCTCATGCGCGAAGCGGGGCTGCCGGAGGACCTCCTCGCCGTCGTCCCCGGCGACGGGCCCACGACGGGCGCCGCCCTCGCCGCGGGCGACGTGGACCACCTCATCTTCACGGGGAGCGTCGAGACCGGCCGCGCGGTCAAGGCCGCCTGCGACGCCCGCGGAAAGCCCGCCTGCCTCGAGCTCGGCGGCAACGACGCCGCGGTCGTGCTCGAGGACGCCGATCTGCGGCTCGCCGCGAACGGCATCGTGTGGTCGCGCTTCGCGAACGCCGGCCAGACGTGCGCGGCCGCGAAGCGGGCGATCGTCGTGGAGCGCGTCGCGGACGCGTTCGTCGACCTCGTGCGGACGCGCGCCGAGGCGCTTCGCGTCGGCCGCGGGATTGACGCGGACGTCGACGTCGGGCCGCTCGTGTCCGCCGAGGCCATCGCGACGCTCGAAAAGCGCGTCTCGGACGCCGTCGCGGCCGGCGCGCGCGTCGTCGCGGGCGGGCGACGCGCGACGGAGGCGGGGCCGGGACACTTCTACCGTCCCACGATCCTCGCCGACGTGCCGCCCGAGGCCGAGGTCGCGCGCGAGGAGACCTTCGGCCCCGTGCTGTCGATCCTCCGCGCGAAGGACGAGGAGGACGCCGTGCGCCTCGCAAACGCGACCCGCTACGGCCTCACCGCGAGCGTGTGGACGAGGGATGTCGCGCACGGGGAGCGCGTGGCGCGGCGTCTCGAGGCGGGCACCGTCACGGTGAACGACCACACGTACACCTTCGCCGCGATGGAAACGCCCTGGGCGGGCGTGAAGGATTCGGGCCACGGGGTCACGCACGGCGTGTGGGGCCTGCTCGACCTCGTGACGATGAAGCACGTGAACGTCTCGCCCTCGCGGCGGCTCCCGACGTTCTGGTGGTTCCCGTACGCCGCGGGGCGGTCCCGCGAGTGGGAGGACAACCTCGACTTCCTCTACGGGAGGGGCGCGACCCGCGCGAAGCCGGTTCCCGGGATCCTGCGCGCGCTCGCGCGGCTCAGGAACTCCTGATCACGGGAAGAGGCCGCGGGCCCGGATGGCCTCGCCGCAGCGCTCGAGCGCGAGGATGTACGCGCCCGTGCGCATGTCGACGCCCTTCGACTCGGACGCGCGCACCGTGTTGCGGAAGCTCGTGCGCATGGTGTCCGCGAGGCGCTGGTTGACGATGTCCTCGGTCCACGCGAACTTGTTCGCGTTCTGGACCCATTCGAAGTAGCTCACGACGACGCCGCCGGAGTTCGCGACGATGTCCGGCACGACGAACACGTTGTTCTTGTGCAGGATGTCGTCCGCCTTCACCGTGGTCGGGCCGTTCGCGCCCTCGGCGACGATGCGCGCCTGGATCTCCTTCGCGTTCTGCGCGGTGATCTGGTTCTCGAGCGCGGCGGGAACGAGGATGTCGCAGGGCGCCGTCAGGATGTCCGTGCCCCAGGCCTTCGCCTCGGGGTAGCCGCGGATGAGGCCGCCGTTGCGCTTCGTGTACTCGATGAGCTTCGGGACGTCGATGCCCTTCTCGTTGTAGATCGCGCCCGTTACGTCGGAGACGCCGACGACGCGCACGCCCTTCTGCTGGAGGAAGAGCGCGGCGTAGGATCCGACCTTGCCGAAGCCCTGCACGACGGCCGTGAGGCGCTGCGGGTCGAGCTTGAGGTGCTCGGCCGCCGCGACGGCCGTGTCGACGACGCCGCGGCCCGTGGATTCGGGTCGGCCGAGGCTTCCGCCGAGCGTGAGGGGCTTGCCCGTCACGACGCCCGCGGCGTGGTAGCCCTTGACCATCGAGTACGTGTCGTAGATCCAGCCCATCATCTCGCTCGTCGTGTTGACGTCGGGGGCCGGGATATCGGTCTCGGGACCGAAGACGTTAATGAACTCGACCGTGAGGCGGCGCGTGAGGCGCTCGAGCTCGCCCTTCGAGAAGCCGCGCGGGTCGCAGACGACGCCGCCCTTCGCGCCGCCGTACGGGAGGCCGGCGACGGCGCATTTCCACGTCATCCACGCCGCAAGCGCGATGACCTCGTCGAGGCTCACGTCGGGGTGGTAGCGGATGCCGCCCTTCGTCGGGCCGAGCGCGTCCGAATACTGGCAGCGGTAGGCCGTGAAGGCCTTGACGGACCCGTCGTCCATGCGGACCGGCACGGAGGCGATGGTGGTGCGCTTCGGATGCGAAAGGTGCTCCACGATCCAGGGCTCGAGATTGACGTACTTCGAAGCCTTGACGAACTGCTGGTGCGCCATCTCGGCGAGGCTCGGGGGACCCTGACCCTCCTTTGTACGGGGCTGCGAGCCGAGATCGGGCGTGTGCGTCGCGGGCGTTCCGTCCGGGGTGGCCGTCACGTGGATCCCTCGGGTGACTGCTCGCCAAGCCGCCATGGGGTATAAGCGGGTTTCGCCGAGGCCCAAGCGCCGTGCGCCGTGATCGCATGGGAACGACTCGCAACGGCCAAGGCGAGGGACCGCGCTTGTCCCCGGTGAGCCCCTTGTCCTCGCACGCCCTCGACGACCCCCGCCTCGCGCGCCGCGTCGGCCTCTTCCCCGAATCCGTCATCCGGGAGATGACACGGCTCGCCCTCGCGCACGGGGCCGTCAACCTGGGGCAGGGCTTCCCCGACTTCGAGCCTCCGGCCCCCATGGTCGAGGCCGCGAAGCGCGCGCTCGACGGGGGCCACAACCAGTACGCGGTGACGTGGGGCGCGCCCGCCCTGCGCGCGGCCATCGCCGCGAAGGCGAAGCGATTCAACGGGATCGACTGCGACGCCGACAGGCACGTGACCGTCACGTGCGGCGCGACCGAAGCCATGATGGCCGCGATGCTCGCGCTCGTCGACGAGGGCGACGAGGTCGTCGCCTTCGAGCCGTTCTACGAGAACTACGGTCCGGACGCGCTCCTTTCGGGCGCGAAGCTGAAGCTCGTCCCCCTCGACCCCGCGCGCGCGTTCGCGTTCGACGAGGAGCGTCTCAAGGCCGCCTTCTCGCGGCGCACGAAGGCGATCATCCTGAACACGCCGAACAATCCCGCGGGGAAGGTCTTCACGCGCGACGAGATGAAGGCGATCGCGGACCTCTGCCGCGACCACGACGCCTTCGCGGTCACCGACGAGATCTACGAGCACATCCTCTACGGCGGCCGCAAGCACGTCTCGATCGCGACGCTTCCCGGCATGTTCGACCGCACGATCACGGTGAGCGGCGCCTCGAAGACGTACAGCGCGACCGGGTGGCGCGTCGCGTGGGCGATCGCCCCGCCCGCGGCGTCCGTCGCGCTGCGGCGCGTCCACGACTTCCTCACGGTCGGCGCGCCGCACCCGCTGCAGATGGGCGTCGCGGCGGCCCTCGCGCTGCCCGACTCCTACTATGCGGAGCTGAACGCGCTCTACGACCGCCAGCGCCGCGCGCTCGTCGCGATGCTCCGCGACGCGGGCTTCGAGCCCGTCGACCCCGAAGGCGCGTATTACGTGATGGCCGACTTCCGGCACGTGGCCGCGCCGGCGGCGGCGAAAACCGACGACCGACGCTTCGCGGAGTGGCTCGTGCGCGACGTCGGTCTTGCGGGCGTGCCGGGTTCGAGCTTCTTCGGCGACCCCGCGCTCGGTCGCTCGCTCATCCGGTTCAATTTCGCGAAGACCGACGCGACGCTCGCCGCGGCGCGGGCGAAGCTCGCGCGACTCGGCTCATGACCCGCGCGGCGCGCGGCGGTCGCGCCCGAGCGCGAGCGCGATGAACGCGGCGACCAGCACAACGCCCGCGCCCGTCGCGGCCTGCGCGAGGGCGAGCGCGCCGCCGTCGGCCGCAAGCCCCGCGGCCCGGCCGGTCGTGACGTAGCCCCACGAGACGGCGCCGCCGAGCGCCCCCGCAAGACCGAGCGTGAGGAGCGCGCCGCGCCAGCCCCAGCGGGCGACGGGCCCGAAGATGGCGGCGAGCGCGAGAAGGGCCGCGCCCACGAGCCGGACCTCGGCCTGGGCCAGGAGGATTCCCGCCGTCAGAAGGAGAACGCCCACGACAAGGAGGGCGACCAGGATGCGGCCGGCGGCGTCGAGGAAGGGACGATGCATGGCCTCGTCGGGCGAGCGGCCTCGCGTCAGAAATACCCTCGTCTTGGAGGCGTTGACATGTCCCGCTCGCCCTGTCGGTTCGGTCCCCTCCCCGGTCGAGGGAGATGCGGGCCCTCCCACTGGCTTGTCACCATGCAATGTCCCGAGTGCGCCGCGCGGCTCGCCCCCGAAGGCGCGTGCGTGATCTGTCGAGCCTGCGGGTTCAGCCCGTGCGCGGCGTAGGTGGAGCATGCGGACGAACGACCGCAACGTGTGCGGCCGCTGCGGCGGTCACGCGCGCAATCCGAAGAGTCCCGCGCGCGAGCTGCAGCGCCGCGCGTGCCCGCGCTACCCGACCGGAAGCGTCCATCGCGGCTGTTGCGCCCTCGAAGCCTGTTCCGAAAAGGACGCGCGCGGCCACGTGCGATGCGCCTGGGCGCGCGGGGGACGGGAGCGCGTGCTCGCCGGCTGACCTTACGCGTTCGACACGGCGCCCCGCGTTTCGCGCGCCATCGGGTCGGCGGAGGGGTTGCGCACGACGACGGGGACCTCGACGACGCGCAGCCGGCGGCGTCTTGCGAGCGCGAGCACCCGCAGGTTCGAAGCCGGACCTTCGCCGGCGTCGCGCAGGAAGGCGAGGGCCTCGCGCGAATAGGCCCGGAACCCGCTCGTCGCGTCCGCGACGCCGAGCGGATAGAATGCGGTCGCCGCGACGTTCACCGCGCGCGCGGCGAGCCGACGCGCGGGCGGCGAGTCGTCCCGTCCGTCGGCCACGTAGCGCGACGCGACGGCGACGGCGGCTCCGTCGCGAAGGGCTTCCACGAGCGCGGGAATGAACCGGGGATCGTGGCGGCCGTCGCCCGGGAGGGTCACCACGACGTCGCCGGTCGCCGCCTCCGCGAGCGCGCGCGGCCCGAGTCCGCCCGCGACGCGGGCGACCACGGCCTCGGGCGGCGCCCGGCCCGCCACGAGCACTTCCGCGGCCTTGGCCGGACCGAGCGTCGCGGCGGCGACGAGGCCCGTCAACCGGCGACGCGTCAAGGGCGGAACAAGGACCACGGAAACGGCCGCCATGGATGGACGACGCTTCCGGACGGGGTCAACAATCCTCTGGTACGGACTCCGGCCTCGGCGGCTTCGCGCCACGTACCAGAAACGATAGGGCCGCCAAGTCCGGGGATGGAGCGCACCACCCTGGAGGTGGCGCCCCTGTCCCGCATCGCGCTCCCGGCCGCTCTCGTCGCGCTCGTCCTCGCGTCCGCCCTCCCGACCGCCCTCGCCCAGGACCCCTCGGTCTCGCGCGAGTGGCACGGCCAGGACACCGAATTCGGGAGGATCCGAATGCCCTACCAGGCTGAGATGCAGGGCGAGCCGATCCCGATCGAGGCCCGCATCGTGCTCCAGACGCACTACACGGACCAGGACGGCACGTACTTCCTCTTCGCGTGGGACGTGTCCCGCCAGCCGTTCGACGTGCGCTTCGACAAGCTCATGACGGCCTCGGGCTCGGACATCAAGGTCCTGAAGACCGAGTCGGGCGACGGTCAGGAAAAGTGGTTCGTCGACATCAAGAACATGCCTCCGCCCGGCACCGAGATCGTGATGAAGGGCACCCTCGGCGCGACCACCAAGGGGCTGTTCCCGGCGGGCGCGCTCGTCGTCCCGTTCAACTACCGCTGGGAGCCCATCGACATGTCGAACGGCGTCCCGGCGACGCTCTACGCGTTCACGCAGGTGGGCGTGAACGAGGAGACGCGGTCGGTCGGGTGGAGCTTCCCGCTCGCGAAGATCCCCGGCTTCGAGATCCCGCTTGCGGCGGCCGCGATCGGCGTCGCGCTCGTCGCGGCGCGTCGCAGGCGCGCGTGACGCAAAGGGTCTTGACCCGGGACTTCCTCGCCCGGATGGATGCTGTCCTCGGGCGTCTCGGTCAGGCTCGGGAACGGCATCGAGGTGGAGACGCCCGACGGAATCCTCGTCATGGACCCGGGCCGGGCCGCGCCCGGGTCCGTCGTCACCCACGCGCACCTCGACCACCTGACGCCGGGCGCCCACATGACGCCCGCGACGCTCGACCTCCTCCGCATCCGGAAGCCCGGCGCGGACGGGCTCGCGCTCGGCTACGGCGTCGAGGGGCGATCCGGCGGCGTCCCGTTCAGGCTCCACGACGCGGGCCACGTCTTCGGGAGCGCGATGGTGGAAGCCGCCGGGGTCCTCTACACGGGGGACTTCAACCCGCACGACGGCCTCACGTGCGGCCGCGCGCGCCCCGTGAAGTGCGACGTCCTCGTGACGGAGAGCACGTACGGCGACCCTCGGTTCGATCTCCCGCCGAAACCTCTCGTCCTCGAAAGCGTCGAACGCTGGATGCTCCGCAAGCTCCTCAAGGGCCCCGTCGCGCTCGGCGCGTACCAGCTCGGCCGCGCGCAGGAGCTCATCGCGCTCGCGAACCGCTCCGGCATCGTGCCCGTGGTGAGCGGCGACATCGGCGGACTGTCGGCCGTGTACAACGCGCACGGTCACGACCTCGCCTTCGCGGTCATGGGCTCGCCGAAGGCGCAGGACCTCGAATCGGGCAACGCGCTCTACGTCGTCCCGCGCGCGTACCTCAAGAAAGGCCACGACTTCGCGCGCAAGGTCCGCGCGGGCGGCGGCGCCGCCGCCTACCTCTCCGGCTGGTGCCACGTCTACCAGTACTTCGAGGCGTACGACATCGAGGCCCAGTTCTCGCTCTCCGACCACGCCGGTTTCCGCGATCTCCTCGCGTTCGCCGAGGCGTGCGCCCCCCGCCAGGTCCTCACCACGCACGGGGCCGCGAAGGCGCTCGCGCGCGAGCTCCGCAAGCGCGGGATCCGGGCCGAGCCCCTGGAATAGCGGGAGGAAAACGGCTTTGAGGCGGGACCGGCTTCACGACGCCGTGAGCTGCCCGCTCTGCGTGAACGTCCCCCACGAGCCCAAGCTCCTCGAGGACGAGACCTTCGTCGTCGTCGCGACGAAGAACGCGAAGGGGCACAGCTTCCGCGTGATGCTCGCGACGCGCGAGCACCTCGACCCCGCGAAGCTCGCGGACGGCTTCGAGTCCCGCGCGATGGCCCGCGCGCGCGACGTGGGCATGGCGCTTCGCGGCCTCGACCGAGGCTTCGCGGTCTACAAGGACACGTACTCCTCGATTCCGCACCACTGGCACGTCATCGTCGCGGACCTCGAGCCCGGCGAGGACCACGAGCAGGTGCTCGCGACGCCGCGCGTCGTGTACGACCGCGCCTCGCCCGAGGGGCGCGCGGTCGCGCCGCGCGAGCCCGCCAAGGCGTGATCAGCCGATCGTGAACCATTCCTTCTCGGCTTCGCGCAGGCGATGCGCGTAGACGCTCCTCGTGTCGCGCGCCTGCCGCAGGCGATCGAGGTCGAGCGCGTCCACGAACGCCCGTCCGCGGGCGCGGCGGCACGCGGCGAGGAAACCCGTCGCGACGCGTCGATCCTGCGCGATGAGCTCCAGGACGTCGAGCGGAAGACCCAGGCGGCGCCCCTCCGCGACGATGGCCTCGACAAGGCGGCGGGGGACGTCGGGGGCCGCAGCGAGGTCGATCACCAAAGCCGGTCGACCCCGGGCGACTTAACGTTTCCCACCGCGGCAACCCGCTCAGAGGACCCCGAGCTGCGTGAGCTTCTCGGGGAGGTACGTGTCCGTCACGAAGTCGAGACCGTACTTGGCGAGGGCCTGCTGTTCGCTCTTCTTGTTGAGCTGCAGCATGAGCTCGATCTCCCCGCGCCACTCGTCGCTCGCGAAGCGAGGGTCCGTCTTCTCGGCCTCGAGCGCCTTCACGTCCTGCTCCGAGAGCTTGTCCGAAGGCAGCTCGTAATTCACGATGTCCGAGGCCGTGATGCCGAGATACTGCGCCGCGGGCGTCGCGAGGTACTCCGAGATGTGGGCCGTCTTGATGGCGCCGTACGCGACGCTCGCGTAGATGCGGAACGACCACGGGTCACCGTCGGTGAAGACGATGACGGGCAGGTCGTATTCCTCGTTCATGCGCTTGATGAAGCGCCGCGTGGAGCGCGCCGGCTGGCCCTTCAGATGGACGAGGAGCGCGTCGTGCGTCTCGTCGAAGCGGTTCTCCACGAGACGGTCGAACATACCGCCGGTTTCGATCGCGACCACGAACTTCGCGTCGAGCCCGAGGAACTTGAGGCGGTCCTTCTCCACGTTGTACGGGATACCGTAGCCCGCGTCGCCGACGTCGTCGCGGCAGTTGATGCGGCGGCGCTCGCCGTTCCTCGTGACTTCCTCGAGCGTGAGGTTGCCGAGCACGCGCGCGCCGTCCTCCTCGGGGCGGAGCTTGAAGTCCTCGCGAAGCGAGGTCGTAATGATCTCGAGGTCCTCGGCGAGCTTGTCGCTCTGCGACTGCTCGCTGAACTTCGCGAGGTCCCAGCCCTCGCTGATGTAGTACATTTCTCTGAGCGTCGACGACTTGCTGTCGTTGATCATCTGCCGGATGAAGTCGCTCATGAACATCGTCCGGAGGAGCATGTACGCGCCGTCCGTCGTCTTGGCGCTTCGCTCCGTGAGCGCGTCGCCGTACTTCCAGACGTTGAGCTCCTCGTTGAGCTGGATGTTGCCCTTCGTGCGGACGGAGAGCTCGAGGTTCGGGACGCGGTGCGCCTCGAGGTCCTCGTACACGCGCTCCGCGATCTTCGTGAGCTCCTCGAGCGCGCGCTTCTGGCGCTCGGTCGGCTTCGCGCCGGATTCGGCCTTCGCCTTCTTCTTCGCCGCCATCTACTTTCCTCCCTTCCGGGGCTTCTTGGCGTCCGGCTTCGCGCGCGAACCGCCCTTGCCGGGCTTCGGCCGCGCATCCACCTTGAGGAGCGTCACGGCCCCCTTGCCGCCGTCGGCGTCCTCGTCCTCGGCCGCCTCCGCGGCCTTATCGGCCTCGCGCGCGGCGGCTTCCGCCGCCTCGGCCGCGAGCGCCTCCTCGGACTTCGTGATCGTGATGCGCTCGATGACCTCGGTCTCGACCTCGCCCTTCCACGCCTCGGCGCCGATGACGAGCTCCTCGTCGATCCCCTTGACGTAGAGGTCCGTCTCGTCGAAGTCGGATGCGTCAAGGCCTTTGAGGACGAACGAGAACTTCGCCTTCTCGGTGCTCGCGAGCTTCTTGACGCGCCAGCGCAGGATGCCGTTCTTGGCCTCGTCCGCGGGCGGGGTCACGTCGACGACCTCGACCTCGTGCGGAACGACCGAGAAGAGGTCGAACGACTTGCCGGTCATCGTGTAGTTCGTCGCCACGATCTCGACCGTGTGGCGGCGGTGGCCCGCGTGGTACGCGATCGTGTCGTTGATCATCACGTTGTTCATGATGCGCGCGATCACGGGCTCGTAGTCCGGAACCTTCCTGCCGAGGATCGAGGCCGATTTCTCGGCGATCTTCGGGATGATCCTGCGGATGATCGCCTCCTTCTCCTTCATGCGCACGAGCTTCGCGCGCTTGCGGAGGTGGCTGCCGAGCTTGCGGCCGCATTCCTGCAGCGCGAGCTTGATCTCGTTGAAGATGACGTCGATCTCCGCGATCGCCTCCTTCGCTTCCGACGTGAAGGGGACGTTCACGCTCGCGACGTGCACGAGCACGACGGCGGGACCCACCGGGAGGCCCTTCCCGCCGCGCTGCTCCAGCTCGTAGCGGCGCCAGTCGATGCTTTCGACCGAGATGGTGGAGACGCACGCGCCCTTCTGGTACATGAGCGGGACGCGGTTCGCGAAGCGGATGACGCGCACCGTCTCGTCCTTCGGAAGGGAACCGCCGTACGCGATCCCGACCTCGACCTGGAAGGGACGGCCCGAGTACACGGCGGGAGGGCGCGTGACGGTCGCGATGAACTCGACGTCGCCCATCTCCTTCTTGAGGCCCTTCTTCACGAGGACCTCGCCGATCGGGGAGAGGCAGTCCGTGGGGGGCGCCTGCAGCTTGACCTCGCGGAAGGTCTCGAGGAGCGCGCGGGCGTGGGGCACGTCGAGGTCCGCGGGCTTCATCGACTCGAAGGCGTCCTCCTTCTCGCCGAGCTTCTTCGCCGCGACCTTGCAGATCTCCTTCGCCTTCTCGGCGGAGACGCGGGTGAAGTCCGTCGCGAGGAACGCCGAGAGACGCTTCGACTCGCTGAGCTTCGCCATCTTGAGGAGCTGGCCCATCTCGATGCCTTCGGGATGGGGCTTGATCTCCTGCGTGGGGATCGGGAGCTTGTCGGTCGCGCGGTCGAAGACCGTGACCGAGCCGTCGGGCTCCGTGAACGTGATCTTCGCGTGCGGGTTCACGATGGCCGTGCCGCGGAGGTACTCGAACACGCTCTGGGGGCCGCGCTGGTACTTGCCGACGAGATGCACCGAGACGCGGGTGCCGTGCGCCTTCTCGGGCCACGAGTCCACGCCCTCCTTGAGGATCTCGGGCAGGTTCTTCCGCGTGTCGAGCTTCAGGTGGACGACGTTCACGGGGTGACCGTCGCCGATCTTCGAGGCGATGACCGCGGCCTTGCCGGTCGTGAGCTGGCCGTACATGACGACGGCCGAGATGCCGATACCCTGCTGGCCGCGCGACTGGCGGATCGCGTGGAAGCGCGACCCGTAGAGCAGGCGGGCGAAGATGTTGCCCATCTGACGCTTGACGATGCCCGGGCCGTTGTCCTCGATCACGAGCTCGTACTCGATCGCGTCCGAGCCCTTGTCGCCCGGGTTGACCTTGCGGACCTGGACCGCGATCTCGGGCAGGATGCCGGCCTCCTCGCACGCGTCGAGCGCGTTGTCGACGCCCTCCTTCACGCTCGTGATGAGCGCGCGGACCGCGGAGTCGAAGCCCAGGATGTGCTTGTTGCGCTCGAAGAACTCGCTGACCGAGATCTCCTTCTGCTTCTTCGCGAGCTCCTCCGCGATCGGCTTCGCGGGCGGCGTCAAGCGAGGTGCCCCCCGGCAGGGTGAGACAAGGCGAGCGATCCCATCGCCCCCGGAAACGACCCCTTTCCTTCATAAGCATTTACGCGACGCATCTGAAAGAGGGGTTGCGCTCCGCCACGGTCGCGCAGTATATGGAGAAGGCCGACCCGCGTGGGCGCGATGATGCTGCCGACGCACCTCGCGGCGACCCTCGTCGGCTGCCTCCTCCTTGCGCGGTGGCGCGGCCTCGACCGGGAAGGATGGACGCTCGCGCTCCTCTTCGGCGTCGCGATCGACGTCGACCACCTCCTCGAGGTCCCCGCCTACCTCGCGGCCGCGTGGCCGGCGCGCGGCCTCGCGGCCTTCTCGCCCGGCGCGCTCGCCGGCCACGGCGCGGGGTGGCACTCCATCTTCCACGCGCCCGCGTTCGGGCTCGTCGTCGCCGCGGTCGCGATCGGGCTCCGCACGGCGGTCCCGCTCGCCGCTTGGGCTCTTCATCAGACGATGGACTGGGCCGTCGGCGCGGGCGTGGGCTTCGCGACGCCGGCCGAGTTTGCCCTCCTCGCGGCGCTCCTTGCAGCCCTCGCCTTCCTCGCGCGCGACCACGTCCGCCGCACGTGGCCCGGCTGGACGGTCGCCCGCTGGGCTCGCGCGAGCCTCGCCGCCGCCGTTCTCCCATCGATCGTCCGGCGCGAAGGGTGAAGGGCCCGCGCGCCCGCCGGGATGCATGCTCCGTCGGACGCTCGCCTTCGACCCCGGCCACCCGGAGGACTGGACCGCGTGGGTCGCGCGCCTCTCGGTGGGCGCCCTCGCGCTCGCGTTCATCTGGACGGGCCCGTTCGGTCCCGCCGTCGCGCCCGCGGACACGCGGGCGCTCCTCGGCGGCTTCGCGCTCGCGGGCGTCGTTGCGGGCGCGCTCCTCAACGCGCTTCCCGGGACCGGCCTCCGCGCCATGCGCGTCGTCGAGACCGCGTGGACCGTCGCGTTCGGCCTGCACCTCCTCGGCCACACGGCGAACCTCTACGAGGCGTGGCCGCCGTACGATCTCGTCGTGCACGGGGCGGGCGGCGCGCTTGCGGCCTTCGCGGCCCTCGCGCTCCTCGGCGGAACGCGGTGGTTCTACGATCGCGACGCCTTGACGCCGCTCCGCGTGTTCTGGTTCGTCGTCGCCACCGTCTCGGCGGTCGGCGTCGCGGTCGAGATCGGCGAATATACGGCCGACAACGTGCTCGGCACGCGCGAGCAGACGGACCCCGTGCAGCCGCGCCTCGACGACACGATGACCGATATCCTTGCCGAGTCCGTGACGGGCGTCGCCGTCGCGTCGTGGGCCGCGTGGCGCGTGCGCGGAAGCGGGCGGCGCCTCGCGCGCGGCGCGACGGCGCAGCCCTGAACCCTGACCCCCCGCCAGCGGACCCTGAAAAGTTCAAGCCACCTCGCACAGCTCCACCCCCCATGGCGCCGACCCTCACGGCCCCGACCCGCCGCCTCCTTCGGATCGCGGGTCCCGCCCTCCTCGTCGTCGGTCTCTACTTCAGCGTCACGAGCCTCGTGCTCCCGTCTGCCGTCGACCCCGTCAAGGCGGTGAATGCGTTCCGCGAAACGGCCGTCCGCATGACGATCTCGTTCGTCCTCGTCGCCGTGGGCGGCGCGATGACCTACTACGGTTACATCGGCGCCGCGACGCGCTACGTCGCGGCGGAAACGCGCCCCGCGATCGCGATTGCGGCAGGCGGCGTCGCCGAAGGCCTCGCTTCGGCGGGCGGCGCCTGCGCCGCCTGCGGCGCCGCGACCCGCGCGGGCGCGCGGCACTGCGGCCACTGCGGCGCGACGCTTGCGGGCGCCGCGTGCCCGGCGTGCGGGGCGGCCACCGAGGCGGGCCACCGCCACTGCGACCGCTGCGGCGCCGCGCTTAAGCGCTGAAGCCAAGCACCCGCCGCGCAATTCCCCTCCCATGGCCGACCCGCGACGCCGCCACGCGCTCGACCGCGGCGGCGACTGGTACGTCGACACGACGTGCATCGACTGCGATGTCGCGCGCCAGGTCGCGCCCGGCCTCATCGCGGAGGCGCCGGATGGGCGCTCTTACTTCGCGCGCCCGCCGGAAACGGCCGAGGAGAAAGCGGCCGCGTGGCGCGCGCTCCTTGCGTGCCCGACGGGCTCGATCGGCGCGCCGCGCGGCGAGCGCGCGCCCGACGACGCGTTCCCGTTCGAGGTCGCGCCGGGCGCGTTCCTCGTCGGCTACAACGCGCGCCACTCCTTCGGCGCGAACGCGTACTTTGTGCCGCGAGAAGCGGGAAACCTCCTCGTCGACGCGCCGCGGTGGGTGCCGAAGCTCGCCGACGCGCTCGAGGCGCGGGGCGGCGTCTCCGACATCCTGCTCACGCACCGGGACGACGTCGCGGACTACGACCGGTACGCGGCGCGCTTCGGCGCGCGCGTGTGGATCCACGAGGCGGACGCCGACGCCGCGCCCGCCGCGACGGACCTCCTCGCGGGCGACCGCGACCTCGCGCCGGGCGTCCGCGCGCTCCACGTGCCCGGCCACACGGAGGGAAGCGTGTGCTTCCTCGTCGACGAGCTGCTCTTCACGGGCGACACCCTCGCGTGGTCGCGCGCGACGGACGACCTCACGGCGTTCCGCGACGCCACGTGGCACTCGTGGAGCGTCCTCACGGCATCGCTCGAGGCGCTCGCGCGCCGCGCGCGCTTCGCGTGGGTGCTGCCGGGGCATGGAGGCCGCGGCCACGCCGGGGCGGACGAGATGCGCCGCCGCCTTCTCGCGCTCGTCGCGCGCATGCGCGAAGGGACTGTCGTCAGCGCCTGGTGAGGCCCGCCGCGAGCGCGACGCCGAGCGCCGCCACGAGGAGCCCCGGCGCGGGGATCGCGCTCGCGCTCACGAGGATCGTCTCCGATTCGCCGCCTTCGCCGAGGAGCGTCTCGTCCTTGATCGACGCGGGCGACGCGATGAAGTTGAGCACGCTCCGGGACGACGAGGTCCACGGCATCGCGATCTCCACGTGGACGGTGGTCGAGGACTCGCCCGCGGGGACCTCGATCGGGGCCGGGACCACGACGCGCGAGCCCTCGGGCTTCGTGGGCAGCTCGAACGTGAGGTGCGCGGGCGCATTCGCGACGACGCGCACGACGAACGGCACGCGCGCCACGCCGCCGCCCGTCGCGAAGAACTCCGCGGGCGAGGTCACGTTCGCGACGGCCGCGAACTCGGGCACGATCGGCATGTTCGGCGACGTGTGCGCCGCCGCCATCAGGTTCCCGTTGCGCTCGGCCGTCGCCCGGATCGTCACGTTCTCGCGGGCGAAGGCCGGCGCGCCCGGCTTGAGCGTCACGACGAGGGGCGCCGAAGCCACGATCTCGCCGCCCGTCGCGTTGTCCGGAGGCACCGGCATCTCGAGCTCGATCACGGGCCGAGGCAGCTCCACGGAGGCGTACGACGGAACGAGGTCCGGCGCGAGCGCGATCTTCGTCGGCCCCGTCGGCACCGCGCCCGCGCCCCAGCGGTACTTCACGATGATCGTCATCTCGAAGGGCGCGTCCACCGGGATGCGCTGCGCCGGGTCCCGGACCTCGGACACGAGCGTCGTCGAGACGCCCGGCAGGTCCGGCTGGGCCGCGGCGAGGGGCGCGAGCGCGACGAGCGCGACGAAAGCCACCGCGAAGGAGGCGCGCGACACGCACCGCGCACCCGCGCCACGGCCCTTAAACTCCACCGTGACGACGGGCCGCCGCGGCCTCGGAGAGAGGACACGGGCGCCGGGTCTCGGGTGCCGGGCGTCGGGACCGGGAGCCGGGTCTCGGGTGCCGGGCGCCGGGACCGGGTGCCGGGCGCCGGGTCTCGGGTGCCGGGCGCCGGGACCGGGAGCCGGGCGCCGGGACCGGGAGCCGGGACCGGGCGTCGGGACCGGGTGCCGGACGCCGGGATTCGGGACCGGGTCCGGGCGTCGGGTGCCGGGCGCCGGGACCGGGCTCGGGTCCGGGCGTCGGGACCGGGACCGGGACCGGGACCGGGACCGGGACCGCAGCCGGTGTTCGCGCCCGGGTTCAGAAGGTCGAGGGTCGAGGGAGGCGCCCCCGCGCGCCCCCCACACGCCCGCTCAAGAAGGGTCGTAGAACCCGAGCGCCGTTCGAGAAAGCAACGCGGGTTTGGGTCGGGGGTCCAGGGGGCGGCAGCCCCCTGGCGCTGGGGGGCGAGCCGCAGCGTCACGCTGCTGCGGTGGCGACGTTCTGCGGTTCTGCGGAACGCTGCGGCGTGCCCGACCCGCAGGTCGGGCGGACATGAGCCGAGGCCTCGCCCGCAGGCGAGGCCGAGGTGTGGAACTCATGTCACGGAGTGCACCGCTGAAAGCCCCGAATTTCCGCCTCGCCGCAGCGCGGCGGGTGCCAGCCCTCAGGCAAACGCCGCGTCCTTCGACAGGTTCTGCTTCCCGCCGAAGTCGGCGCCGCGGATCTTGTGGACGGCCTTCGAGAAGTCGTCCATCGTGACGACGTCGCGCTCGTCGCGGATCGCGAACATGCCGGCCTCCGTGCAGATGGCCTTGATGTCGGCGCCCGTCGTGCCCTCGCCGACGAGGAGCGCGAGGCGCGGCACGTCGACGTCCGGCGCGATGCTCATGCGGCGCGCGTGGATCGAGAAGATCTCCTTGCGGCCCTCGAGGTCCGGCGACGGGATCTCGATGATCCGGTCGAAGCGGCCCGGGCGCAGGAGGGCGGTATCGAGCATGTCGGGGCGGTTCGTCGCGCCGATGATCTTGACGTCTCCGCGCGGCGAGAATCCATCCATCTCGGAGAGGAGCTGCATGAGCGTCCGCTGCACCTCGCGGTCGCCCGAGGTCGAGGCCTCGTAGCGCGACGCGCCGATGGCGTCCAGCTCGTCCACGAAGAGGATCGTGGGGGCCTTCGCGCGGGCCATCTGGAAGAGCTCGCGCACGAGGCGGGCGCCCTCGCCGATGTACTTCTGCACGAGCTCGCTGCCCGCGAGGCGGATGAAGGTCGCGTTCGTCTGGTGCGCGACGGCCTTCGCGATGAGCGTCTTGCCCGTGCCCGGGGGGCCGTGCAGGAGGACGCCCTTCGGCGGGTCGATCCCGACCTTCGCGAAGAGCTCCGGCCGCAGGAGGGGCAGCTCGACGGCCTCGCGGATCTCGCGGATCTGGTCCTTCATGCCGCCGATGTCCTCGTACGAGACGGTGGGGGCGTCGATGACCTCGGCGCCGTACACCTGGGGATCGAGGCTCGCGGGAAGCACGCCGACGACGCTCAGGCTCTGCTGGTTGAGCGACACGCGGTCGCCCGGCTTCATGTTCGTCCGGTCGACGAAGTCGGCCACGTGGACGACGAAGTGCGGGCCCGTGGAGGACTTGAGGATGATGCGCCCGTCCTCGAGGGTATCCTTGACGTATCCCACGATGAGGGGGGGCGACTTCAGCTTCTCGATCTCGGTCTTGAGGTGCTTGAGGTCCCGCGTGACCCGCTGCCGGTCGTTCTCGGCGTTCCGGTACTGGGTCTCCAGGCGGCGCTTCTGGTCGCGCAGCTGGGCGTTGCGGTCCTCGAGGTGCTTCACGCGCTCCATCAGGTAGCGGTGGTATTCCTCGCCCGTGAGATCCGTGCGCTCCATCGGAATCGAATCGGAGGTATCGTCATCGGGCATGCGGGCACCACGAGAAGAAGCCGACACGCTGCGTTATTCTTTCTCTTTATTTAGGCTTTCCCGTATCCCTCGCTGGGTGATGATGGAGGACGCGGACAGGCCCGCGCGCGCGAACCTTTATGGAGAACGTTCGGTCTAGGCGGGCGCGTCCATGCCACCCTGCGAGATGTGCGGAAAGGAGCAGGCGAGCCTCCGCCGCGCCGTCGTCGAAGGCACCGCGATGAGCGTGTGCGGGAATTGCGTCAAGTTCGGCGTCGAGGTCGCGGGGCACGCGACCGAGGTGACCGGACGGAGCCGCGTCGTCGAGCGCCTGGACGAGCGGGCCCGGCGCGCGCGGCCGCGCGACGTCTACGACCAGATGCAGGAGGAACTCATCCCCGATTTCGGGTCCGTGATCCGTCAGGCACGCGTCCGCAAGGGGTTCGAGACGACGGAAGCGCTCGGGAAGAAGATCAACGAGCGCAAGACCGTCCTCGACCACGTCGAGGCCGGCACGAGCCTGCCCGACGACGCCCTCGTCAAGAAGCTCGAGCGGGAGCTCGGCATCAAGCTCATGGAAAAACCCGACCTCGTGCCGACCGCCGGCCGAGCGGGCGAGGCGAAGGGCTTCACGCTCGGAGACCTCGTGAAGCGCGAACGCTCGAAGAAGAAGGAATGAACGTGGAGCAGGTGCGGGCCTCGGACGACGACGCCGTCGCGCGCGCCACGCTCGCGCTCGACGCGGGCCACCTCGCCGTCGTCCCCACCGACACGCTCTACGGGCTTGCGGCGGACGCGCTCGACGAGGACGCGTGCCTCGCCGTCTTCCGCGCGAAGGAGCGGCCGCCGGACCAGCCGCTTCCCGTCTGCGTTGCCGACCTCGAGGACGCGCGGCACGTCGCGCACGTGACGCCGCTCGCGCGGCGCCTCGCGGAGCGCTTCCTGCCGGGCGCGGTGACGCTCGTGCTTCCCGCCCGCGACACGGTCCCGGACGTGGTCACGGCGGCCGGCCCGACCGTCGCCGTGCGCGTCCCGGCGAACGCCTTCGCACGCGCGCTCGCGGCGCACTTCGGACCCTTCACGGTCACGAGCGCGAACGTCCACAAGCGCCCTCCCGCGCGCACGATCGACGAGGCCGTCGCGCAGCTCGGCGATCGCGTCGCGCTCTACGTGGATGACGGGCCGCTGCCGGGCACCGCGAGCACGATGGTGGACGCGACGGGCGCCTCCGTAAAGGTGATCCGCGAGGGGGCCGTTGCCGCCTCGACGTTCGAGGGCTTCTGATGGACGCGACCGTGCGCGAGAAATACCTGAAGGCGGGCCGCGTCGCGGGGCGCGCGCGCGACTACGGCGCGACGCTCCTCGTGGAGGGCGCGAAGCTCGTCGACGTCGCGACCGAGGTCGAGGCCTTCATCGTCCGCGAGGGCGCGTCTCCCGCGTTTCCCTGCTGCACGTCGCTCAACGAGGACGCCGCCCACTACACCGCGGCCCCCGGCGACGCGTCGACCCTCAAGCGCGGCGACGTCGTCAAGCTCGATGTGGGCGCCCAGGTCGACGGCTACATCGGCGACACGGCGACGACCGTCGAGGTCGGCGGCACCGGGAAGTGGGACACGCTCCTCGAGGCCTCGCGCGCGAGCCTCGCGAAGGTCGTTCCGATGGTGAAGCCCGGGCTCGCGATCCGCGAGATCGGCGAAACGGTCGAGTCCACGATGCATGCGCTCGGTTTCCGGCCGATCGCGAACCTGACGGGCCACAGCGTGGACCATTATCATCAGCACGCGGGCATCAGCATCCCGAGCGTGCCGTCCGGGCGCGGGTCGCTGCCCGCGGGCATCGCGATCGCGATCGAGCCCTTCGCGACGAACGGCGCCGGCCAGGTGCGGGACGCGCAAGGCGGCAACATCTACCATTTCCTGGCGGCGCGCCCGCAGCGCGATCCGCTCGCGCGCAAGGCCCTCGCGTACATCGAGGAGCACCACCCCCACCTGCCGTTCGCAGGCCGATGGATCGCGAAGGCCGTGCCCGAGGCGAAGCTCGCCTACGCGCTGCGCCTTCTCGAGCGATCGGGCGCCGTGAAGCAATATCCGGTCCTGCGCGAAGCCGGCCAGGGCATGGTGGCGCAGTTCGAGCACACCGTGCTCGTCGAGGAGAGCGGCGTCGTCGTCACGACGCGCGGCGCGGAGCCTTAGCTCGGACAGCGGATTCCGTGTCGCGCGCGGGCGCGACACGGATGAGAATGGAAGGGGTGCTGGCCTCACTAGGAGGGGATGGGATGCACTTAACAACTACCAGCCGGGCCCTTCCAAGGCGTATTGGCCTATGCGCCTACATATAAGTTCCGAGAACGAGCGCGGCCGCTCTTATAAATGCGGGGGCCTGCCGGCCCCGCCTTGACCCCTCCGCCCCCTCGGGCCTACGAGGGGGCGATGGTGACCACGTTGTTGCCGCGGAGGACGACGGTCCCGAGGCGGCGCGTCGTTTCCGCGTGCTTCTCCTCGGTCTCGTCCAGGACGAGGTTCATGTACTGGTCGTAGCCCACGAGCTTGCCTTCGAGGACGCGACCGTCCTTGAGCTGGAGACTCATCTTCCGGTTCATGGAACGTTCGAGCACGTCCAGAGGCAAGGCCATGAAACAACCCGGGGCGACATCCCGACTCGCGGGCTTAAAGTCTTCTTCGCGCGCGTGCGCGCGCGTCGGACACGCGGAGCGGGGCGGCGCGGTCTTGGCGGCGACCGCGGGCGCCTCCGGCGCGACGCGCGCGTCCGCGAGCGGAATCGGTGGACAAAAATAGGTCGGCTCCGCTCGATCGAACGGGATGCCCATGCGCCACACTCACCTCGTCGTCGCCACCGTCGCGTTGACCGCCGCCCTCGCGCTTGCCGGATGCGTCGACCTCGGCGAAGCCCAGGGCGCCTCCGCGGGCGGCGCGAAGGCCCCCGGCGTCGGCGCGAGCGACCCGGCGACCTCCTTCAAGCACGCCTGCTACCTTCTCGGCGGCCACACCGCGCGCCTCCCGGCCGCCTACGTGACGAGCAACGACACGCGCCACGCGACCGGCGCGGACGCGGACGGGAAGCGCACCGTCTGCTACACGGACCGCCAGCACCTCGGCCTCGACCAGAAGACGGAGAACACGACGTGGTCGAGCGTCGTCCTGCGCATCGACGCGGACGGCCGCGCCACGTACCTCGACGCCTCGAACGAGTTCGCCGTCGCCGAGCCGCACGAATACGAGACCCGCATCGACGAGGCGCGCGAGGACCGCGGGTCGGTCCGGGTGGACGCCTCGGTGACGACGCTCACGCAGGGCGACGTCTGGAGGCTCGACGGCGTGACCGTCGCGAAGAACGCTCGCACCTTCGAGGTCCGCAACCTCGTCTTCACGCTGCCGCCTGGATACGACACGACGCCGTAGGCGCCGTCACATCGTGACGGCCTTCGTGCCCGGGGTCGTGGAGGCGACGACGGTGATCTCGTACTCGATCTCGTAGTCGAAGCAGCCGGGGCACAGCCCCGACCCGGCCGCGTTCGCGAAGGTCGCCATGAGGCGGAAGCCCCACCGGCTCTCCGGCTGGTACGGGCCGTCCATGCCGTCGGGCGTGACGGGAATCGTGAAGTTCCAGCTCCGGACCCCGTCCTGGGGTCCGTCCTTGTCCCTCGTGCGGTCGCCGAACTGGATCTCCTCGCCGAGGACGGTCGCGTTGTGGTGCTCCAGGAAGTAGCCCGTCGCCTGCTGGCCGGTCTGGGAGGTGATCTTGGTGACGTTCGCGAACACGTCGAGGCGCGTCGTCCCGTGGCTGATCAGCTTCTCCGGGTTGACCCACGTCCCGCCCGCATCGTAGAGGTAACTCCCGACGATGCCGTGCATCTTCGTCTTGACGATCTTCTGGAGCACGACCCGGCTCGACTTGTCCGCGTAGAAGTCGGGGTGACCGGGCCAGCTCACGACGTCGTTGCCCTTGAAAACCAGGATCTTGACGGGGTACTCGAGCTCCTCCGAGCGGTCGAGCGTGAAACGGAAGGCCCAGAGGCTCGAAACCGAGTGCGGCATGTCCGTCTCGCGGGGCTTGATCTTGATCTCGAGCGGCGCGCCGTAGGTGATGGCCGTCGATTCGCCGAACGCGTTCGCCATCGCGGTCTTCCACTGCACCTTCATCGCCGGCGGCGCGGGATGCGGGACGTTCGGGGCGATCAGGGGGGCGCCAACGTGGATCTCGAGGCGGTCCGCGCCCTCGTACACGAGCGACGGAGGCTCGCCCTTCGGGAGCGTCACGTACGCGCTCGATTTCGGCATCGATCCCTCGCCGTCGGGGAAGACGGGGATGACGCTCAGGTACACGGGCCCTTCGTAGAGCGTGACGACGCTGCGGCCGGCCCAATAGTCGTGGCGGTGGTCGACGCCGCCGAGGCCGGATTCGGTCCGGTTCGTCTCCGCGAGCCCGGCGGAGGGCGGACGGTCGTCGGGGAGGGTCGTGTTCGGTCCCGTCTCGTTGAGGGGGGTCAGGAGGCGGGGCTCCTGGTCGTCCCGGCTTCCGCCGATGCAGCCGGCGAGGAGGGCGGTGACGAGGAGGGTCGCGACGGCGAGGGGCGCGCCGGGGGCCATGGCGGCGATGACGCACGGCCTCCTAAGAACGTTTTCTAGAGGACTTGTTGTCCAGGCCGAAGAACGAGGACACCGCGCCGTCGCTTTCGAGGGGGGCGAGGTCCGGGATGGCGGGCCCGAGAAGCGCCGCCCGGCGGTCGAGAAGCACGGCGACGCCGCGGTCCGTGGGCGTCCGGATGAGCCGGCCCACGGCCTGGAGGACCCGTCGGGTCATCGGGGCGACGACGGCATAGTCCCAGCCCCGGCCGTGGCGGACGTCGTGGAAGCGCACGAGCGCCTGGTGGCGGGCGGTGGGCTTCGGGTACGGGAGCCCCACGACGACCACCACCTCGAGCGTGTCGTCCGGGAAGTCGAGGCCCTCCGACAGGCGCCCCCCGACGACGCTCACGAGCGTCGCGCCGCGCGCCGTCTTGAACCGGGCGACCGCGCGCATCACGTCCTCCTGCCGCCCGCCGCGCGGCTCGACGATGGCGTCGCGGCCAAGGGCGGGCGCGAGGCGCGCGAGCACGTCCCAGCTCGGAACGAACACGGCCATGTTCCGGTCGTGCGCGCGTCGTAGCGCCGCGAGGCGCGCGGCCATGCGGGGCCACGCCTCGGGGTCGCCGCGGACCTCCTCGAAGCGCGTCGTGACCGTCGGGTCGTAGAGCACGCGTCGGTGCTCGCGCGGAAACGGGCTCGGGTAGCTCGCGACGCGCGAGGCCGAGGGCAGCCCGATCGAATCCCGGTAGGCGTCGAGGGGCGCGAGCGTGCCGCTCATGTGGACGCTCGCGTGGGCGTCGAGCAGCACGCGGGCGGCGATCGACGGATCGAGGCAGGCGATCGCGAGCCGCGACTCGCCCTCGCGCGTGCGCTCGACGAGGACGGCGTGGTCGACGTCCTCGGCCTCCGAAAGGCGCGCGAGGAACGCGCCCACCGCGCCCACGTACGAGCGGGGGACGCGCCCGCGCCGCCGCTGCCCCTCGCGCACGGCCTCCCCGTAGGCGAGGAGGAAGCCGACGGCCTTCTCGTAACGCGGCGACGGCGCGCGGAACGTGGAGAGGATCTCCGCCGCGACGGCGCCGGGCGGAAGCAGCGCGTCCTCCGCGACGTCGTCGGGCGCGGGGCCGGAGAGGTGCTCGGATGCGATCGCGGCGATCGCGCGGTCGACGCCCGCGAGGAGCCCTCGCAGATCGACGCCGAGCGGCGTCTCGGGGTTGCCGTACGTGTTCGTTTCGCGGTCGGCGCGCTCGAGCGTTCCGCGCCCGAGCTCCGCGCTCATGAGGTCGCGCGCGAAATCGGGGAGGTTGTGGGCCTCGTCGACCACGATCACGAGATTGCCGAGGTCCGCCGCCATCCACGAGAGCAGCGCGCGCCGCAGGTTCGGATTGAAGAAGTAGACATAGGGGCACGTGACGAGCGTCGCCGTCCGGAGGAGCGTCTTCGTGACCTCGTACGGGCACATCGCGCCCGATTCCACGCGTCCGACGAGGTCCTCCGCCGACGGATTCGCGTCCACGGCCCATCGGACCGCCTCCTCGCGCGCCTCGGGCGTCGTCGCCTTGTAGAATCGGCAGGGCCTGTGGCGCGGCGCCTTCCCGTCGCGCATGTCGTCGACGGCGCGGCGCGCGTCGCGGCACATGAGCGCGAGCTCCTCGGCCCCCGCGTCCGCGAACTCGGGATCCTCGCGGCGCAGCGGGCAGAGGTGCGCGCGGCCCTGGAGCGCGACCGCGTGCCGCCCCTCCATCAAGGCCGGATGCGCGGCGCGGATGGCGCGGAACTCCGTCATGACCTGCGCCTGCTGCGCGTTCGTGCGCGTGAGGTACACGACGCGGAGCCCCCCTTCGAGCGCGGCGGGCAGGACGCCCGCGAGCGCGCCGACGGTCTTCCCCGTGCCCGTACCGCTCTCGAGGACGACGTGCGCGCCCTCCCGGACGGCCTCGTCGACGAGGGCGACGAGCGCCTCCTGGTGGGGGCGCGGCGCGTACGGGAGGAGGCCGGGCACGCCCAGCGCATGGCGCCTCCGGGTCAAAGAGCCGCGCCCCGGCGGCGCGAGGCTTATGCGCGGACCGACGCCTCGCGGAACCATGCCCGCCGCGCGCTGGAGGCACGAGGCCGTCCTCGAGGCGGACCCGGCCGCGGTCTACGCCTGGCTCAAGGACTTCCGCGAGGACGACCACGCCCGGCCCGCGTTCCTGCGAGGCGCGGGAATCCCGCCCGGCGAGGCGCCGCCGAGCGCGCGCAAGGTCGTGCCGCGCGATGCGCGCTCGGTCGTCGTCGAGGACGCGTGGGGTCGCCGATCCTTCCGCGTCGTCGCCACCTTCGACGACGCGGCGCGCGCGATTGCCCTCGAAGGCGCGTATGGCTACCGCGCCACGTGGCGCGTCGAGGAGGCCCCCGGCGGGGCTCGGGTGGTCGTCGAGGGCGCGCTCGCGCCGCGCGGATTCCTCGGTTTTCTCGTCCCGGTCGTCCGGCGGAGCCTCCTTCGCGAGATGGCGCGCGATTTCGCGGGCCACGTGGAGGACGCGCGCGAAGGCCTCGGCGTCAAGCGCTGATGCGGTCCGTTTGCGTCTGGGGAAGGAAGCGGTCCACGAGCACGACCACGAGCGCCGCGAGCGCGAGGCCCGCGACGACGTCCGTGATCCAGTGGATGCCGAGGAGGATCGTCGAGACCACGATGAGCGTCGCAAGAACCGCGCCGAACCGCGCGTAGGCGCGGTGGCCGCTTTGCCACGCGACGGCGGCGAGCGCGACGCTCATCGCCGTGTGGAGGCTCGGGAAGCAGTTGCCCACCTCGTTGAACGCGTAGAGGTGAGCCTCGACCGCGGGGTGGAAGAGCGCGAGGTTGCGCGCCTCGCCCACCGTCCAGACCTCGCTCACCGGGAAGAAGAGGTAGAACGGGAGCGCGAGCACGTAGCAGAGCGCGAAGGCCGCGAAGGCGCGCTCCGCGAGGCGCTTCGCGTCGAGCCAGACGAAGAGCAGGACCGTGAACTGCGTGAAGACGGGAAAGCCGATCACGTACACGACCGCGAGGAGGAACGTGAGCGCGGGGAGGTCGAAGGCCTGCTGGAGGCGCAGGTGGACGTCGCCCTCGATCGCGCGGAAGGTCGGCGTGAAGTCCCAGCCGAGGGCGGCGGTGACCGCGGGATCGATCTGCGTCTGCACGATCGCGAGCGCGAGGACGCCCAGCATGCCGAGGAGGACGGCGCGGTGGCGCGTGGCCGCGAGGCGCGCGCGCTCGAGGCTCCAGAAGGCGGCGCGGCGCGGGACGAAGAGCACGCCGCCGAGCAGGATGCTGATCGGGAGCGCGAGGGACAGGAGGAGCGCGACGGTTCCGGCCGCGCCTTCGAGCGTCGCGGGCAATCAGGCGCCCTCCGCGAGGTGCGTCTCCGCCGATTCGAGAACGCGTCGGGGCCCGGCGAGGGTAAGGCGCGCGAGCGCCGAGCGGTACGGAAGCCACGCGAAGGCGTCGTGCTCGTGGCTCAGCCGGACCTCGCGGGTCGAGGACTCGACGAGGTAGAACCGGACCTCCTTCTCGACGACCGATCGCCCGCGCCTGAACGAGTAGCCCGTGGATTCGCGGAAGCCCTCGACGATGCGCTGCGCCGCGACGGGGATCCCCGTCTCCTCCATGACCTCGCGCTGCGCCGTCTCGACCTCGCTCTCGCCCGCTTCGATGTGGCCCTTCGGGAACCCCCAGGGGCCCGTGCCGAAGCGCAGGAGGAGATATTCGCGCCCGGCGTCGCCCGGGGCGAAGACGACGGCGCCCGCGGAACGCTCGTGGACCCGGGGCGGCTCGCGGGCGCGGATGCCGGGGCTCACGCGCGGGGCATGGCGGACCCCGCATTAAAGGGGTTCGCATCCGGCGGCGACGCGCCGGGGGAAATCAGGGCGCGGGGGCGCGCGGCCCCCGCTTCGGATGCGGCCTACGGCCAGACGCCGAGGAGATTCAGCGCCTTCGAGACGCGGCCCACCGCGAGCACGTAGGCGCCCGTGCGGAAGTGGACGCGGTGCTTGTCGCTCGTCTCGCGCACGGCCGTGAAGCTCGCGATCATGCGCTCCTCGAGCCGCGTGTGCACCTGCTCGAGGCTCCACGGGTAGTCGTACTGGGCCTGCAGCCACTCGAAGTACGAGACCGTGACGCCGCCCGCGTTCGCGAGGATGTCGGGCACGAGCAGGACGCCCTTCTCGAAGAGGATCTGGTCGGCCTCGGGCGTCGTGGGGCCGTTCGCGGCCTCGACGACGACCTTGCACTGGAGCTTCGCGGCGTTCGCCTTCGTGATCTGGCCCTCGAGCGCGGCCGGGATCAGAAGGTCGACCTTGAGCTCGAGGAGCTCGTGGTTCGTGATGTTCTTCGCGCCGGGATAGTTCACGACGCTTCCCGTCTTGTCCTTGTGCTCCGCGATTTTGCGCGGGTCGAGGCCGTTCGGGTCGAAGATGCCGCCCTTCGAGTCCGAGACCGCGACGACCTTCGAGCCGGGGAGGAACTTGCCGGCGAGGAGATGCGCGTTGAAGCCCGCGTTGCCATAACCCTGGATCGCGATCGTCGCGCCGCCGGGCGGGATGCCCTTCACCTTGAACGCCTCGCGGGCGCAGATGAGCGCGCCGTAGCTCGTCGCCGTGTCGCGGCCGAGGCTCCCGCCGACCTCGACGGGCTTGCCCGTCGTGACGCCGGGCGTGCGCTGGCCGACGATCTGGGAGTACGTGTCCATGAGCCACGCCATCGTCTGCGAGTTCGTGTAGACGTCGGGCGCGGGGATGTCCTTCTGGGGGCCGATGATCGGGGCGATGGCGGCCGTGTAGCGGCGCGTCATCTCCTCGAGCTCGCGCGGGGAGAGCTTCTTCGGGTCGACGCGGATGCCGCCCTTGCCGCCGCCGAAGGGCAGGTCGAGCACGGCGCACTTCCACGTCATCCACGCGGAGAGCGCGATGACCTCGTCCTCGGTCACGTCGGGATGGAAGCGGATGCCGCCCTTGTAGGGCCCCTTCGCGTCGTGGTACTGGCTCCGCCAGCCCGTGAACACCTCGATCTTGCCCGAATCCATGCGAACGGGGACGGCGACCCTCATCACCGTCTTCGGGTGCTTGAGCACGTTCCTCGTGCTGTCGTCGAGCTTCAGGATGTCCGCGGCGATGTCGAACTGGCGGTTCGCGACTTCCCTCGGATTCATGGCGTGGGACACGGGGATTCCTCTCCCCGGAGCGACCGCTTCTCCGTGCGGGTCCTCGCTCCGGTGAAATCCGATGCTTCCTTGACCTCTTAAAAGGGATGGGCAACCTCGAACCCTTCCCGACCGCGCTCGCGCGGCCGCGCCGGGGCTCCGCTGTCTATAAGAGAGGGCGCGCCTGCTACGCCCCCATGCAGGCCGGGACCCCCACGCTCGACGCCGGCCGCCTCGCGACCGCGCTCGGGGTGCCTGTCGAGGCCCTCGAGTCCACGCTCGGCGAAGTCGGCGTCGACGCCAACTACCTCGCGCGCGCCCTGCGCGAAGGCGACCCCCAGGGCGCCATCGCGGCCGTCGCGCGCCGGCTCGGGCTCCCGCGCCCCGAGGTCGTCATGGCGCTCGTGAAGGCGCTCGCGACAACGGATGGCAAGCCCGCCGCGGACCTCGCGTCGCTCCTCGACGCTGCAGCGCGGGACCTTGCGCACGCGCGAGCCACGGACGGCGACGTCGTCGTCGCGCGCGCGCCCCCCGCGCGGCCGCCGCCGCGCCCCGCGCCCCCGCCGGCGCGCGCGCGACGAC
>DATLGO010000107.1 GCA_035540375.1 Candidatus Thermoplasmatota archaeon | reverse complement strand
ACGCGACCGAGAAGGATCCCCCTCCGCCCCCCGTCGACCCCGGCTTGAGCCCGCTGTTCCTGCTCGTCGGGGCCGTCTTCCTCGCGGGCGTCGTCGGGCTCGGCGTTGCGGTCCTCCGCAAGCGGTAAGAGGCCCTTCGCGCCTGGGGGCCGCGTGGCGGTCACGGTCCTTCGCCTCGGTCACCGGCCAGAGCGCGACAAGCGCATCACGACGCACGTGTGCCTCACGGCGCGCGCGTTCGGGGCGGACCGCGTTCTCATCGCCGAGCGCGACGACAAGCTCGTCGAGAACGTGCGCGGCGTCGCGAAGCGCTTCGGCGGCGATTTCGTCGTCGAGAGCGGCACGGGATGGAAGCGCGTGCTCCAGGACTTCGACGGCGTCAAGGTGCACCTCACGATGTACGGCGTCCCCGTCCGCGAAGGCGCGGGCGCCGTCCGGCCGGGCCGCGATCTCCTCGTCGTCGTCGGGGCCGAGAAGGTGCCGCGCGAGGTCTACGATCTCGTGGACCTGAACGTGTCCGTCGGCAACCAGCCGCACTCCGAGGTCGCAGCCCTCGCCGTCTTCCTCTACGAGGCGCTCGGCCCGGACGTGCTCGCGCGCGAGTTCCCCGGGGCCCCGATGCGCATCCGCCCGAGCGCCCGGGGGAAGATCGTCGAGGGTTCGACCGACGAGGATCCCGATGCGATGCCCGACGACCCTTGACAGGTCCCTGTCGTTTCCGGCCGCGCGCGTCCGCCCGCGTCCCTTCCGGGTCCTTCCCGTGGGGAGTTCTTCCCGAGGGGGTCCATCGGGACTCTCCGAACCCTTATCATTGACGGGAGACGAAAGAAGGTGTGGAGTTGCCCACCCCCATGCGTCTTCTCGATGATCCCCGGCTGAAGGCCTACATCGAAGAAGCCGTCGGCGACGAGGGCATGCGCATCGCGGAGCTCCTCCTCTCGAGGGAGGAAGCGACCGACACGCAGATCGCGGAGGAGCTGGGCGAGAAGCCGAGCCACGTCCGCAAGGTCCTCTACAACCTCTACGAGGCGCGCGTCGCGGACTACCATAAGGAGAAGGACAAGGAGACCGGATGGCTCACCTTCTATTGGTACCTCACGCCGGACCACGTGGAGCATGCCCTCGAGATGCGCAGGAAGCGCGAGCTCGACCGCCTCGAAGAGCGCCTCCGCTTCGAGTCGGAGCACGAGTTCTTCGTCTGCCCGACCGGCCACGAACGCTTCGACTTCGCGACCGCGACCGAGACGGATTTCCATTGTCCGGAGCACGGCGAGATGCTCGACGCCTTCGACAACGCGAAGGAGATCGAAGCCATCCACGCCCGCATCGAGGCGCTTCGAGCGGCCTCCGCGCGTCCCGAAGGCGCCTGAGCCGCGAAGCCATTTTAGTGGGACGGGGCCCTCCCCCCGCGTGCAGCCGGACCGTCCGCTCCTCATCGCCGTCGTCATCCTCGAGCGCGACGGCCGCATCCTCCTCGCCCGGCGCCCGGAGGGTTCTCATCTCGCGGGTCTTTGGGAGTTCCCCGGCGGCAAGGTCGAGCATGGCGAGTCCCCCGAGGCCGCCGCGCGGCGCGAGCTTCTCGAAGAGCAAGGCCTCGAAGCCGGCCCGCTCGCGCTCTTCGACGTGACGAGCCACGTCTACAAGGACGGCCGCCACGTCGTGCTCGTGGCCTACCGGGGGGAGCCCTCGCGGCCGGATGCGGACGCGAAGGGCGAGCACCGGTGGGTCGCCCCCTGGGAGATCGCGCATCTCGCGATACCCGACGCGAACTGGACGCTCGTCGCGAAGCTCGCCGGCTGATCAGCTTTCGGGCTCGGCGATGCCGAGCCGCTTCTTCCAGAGGAACGAGAGGTTGCGCCAGCCGTCCTTGAACGACGAGAGCTTGACCTCGCCGACGCGGACGCGATACTCGATCGGAACCTCGGCGGCCCTGACGCCGTCCGCCCGGAAGGCTTCGATCTTGATCTCCTCGCTGAGCGGCATGCCGTCGCTCGTGAGGCGCAGCTTCGGGAGGATCGAGCGACGGAAGGCCCACATCCCGCTCTGCGAATCGTCGATGCGGACGAGGAAGAGCGTCTTCGCGGTGGTCGTGAGGACCCAGTTGCCGATGCGGTGCTTCGCGCTCATCGCCCCCGGGGCGAGGCGCGCGAAGCGGTTCGTCGTGATGAAGTCGAGCCCTTCGCGGTCGAGGCGCGCGACCAGCTCGTGAAGCGTCTCCACCGGATACGTCGTGTCCGCGTCGGCGGTCACGATGACGTCGCCGCGCGCGCGGTCGAAGCCTGTCTTGTAGGCGCGGCCGTAGCCCTTGCGCGGTTCGATGATCACGCGCGCGCCCTTCGCTTCGGCGATGTCGCGCGTGCGATCGCGCGATTCGCCGTCGACGACGATGACCTCCACGTCGTATCCGAGGCGGGCGAGCGCCTCGCGCGGCACCTGGTCGATGACCTTGCCGATGCCCGCCTCCTCGTTGAGGGCGGGGATCACGACGGAGACGAGCTTGCGCTCACGCGGCTCGGCCAGGGTAGCTTCCCTCCTTGAGAAGACCCGCGATGTAGCCGAGGCTCGCGCTCGCGAGGCGCAGGACGCCCCAGAAGTTGAGCTGCTGGCGGAACATCCGCTTGAACGAGTACGACGACCAGAGGTTGCCGTGCTTGAGCGTGAGCTGCTTGCGGCCGTAGCCGTTCCAATAAGCCTGCTTGAAGAACTTCCCGAAGGTGTCGCGCGCGCGGTGATACACGATGGCGTCCTCGACGTAGCCGATGGTCGCGCCCGTGTCCACGGCGCGATAGTTCAGATCGATGTCCTCGGCCGTGTGGAACCAGCCGTCGAAGCCTCCGATCTTTTCGAAGAGGCCCCGCTTGTAGGCGAGATTGCAGGAGGGGAACGTGACGTCGTAGCCGCGGTGGCCCAGCTCGACGCGGTGCAGCGCCTCGAACGCCCAATAGCCGATCTGGATGGTCCGTCCCGCGGCGACGTCCGAGTGGCGCAGCTGGCGGCGGAGCTCGCGGAGCCAGAACGGATTCGCGATGCAGTCGCCGTCGATGAACGCGACGATCGCGCTCCGGGACTCCTTCACGCCGTAGTTTCGGGATTCGGCGCGCGTGCCGGCGCGCTCGAGGAGGCGCACGAAGGGAAATCGCTCGGCGTACTGCCGAACGATCGAGCGCGTCTTGTCCGTGCTCGCGGCGTCGACGACGAGGATTTCGAGCGGGCCTTCCTGGACGACCAGGCTGTCGAGGAGGTCCGAGATGTGCCGCTGCTCGTTGCGCACGGTCACCACGACGCTCACGCTCTCGGGAGCGTCGGAGCCGTGGGCGGCGGACATCGGCGGACCATTCCTGCCTTTTCATTTAAAGGTTGGCGGTTTCTCGGGGAGGCCTACCGCTTCAGCTCCCCTCGGACGTACCGCAGCATCTGCCCCGGATGGGCGAGATTGAGGAAGAAGCGGAACTCCTCGTCGCGGAACTCCTTGAGGACCCAGAGGAGCGCGAGGTAGACCGCGCCGCCGATCATGCCGAAGAAGAGGAGGTGGTACCACCGCTCGAGACCGACGACGCTCTCGGCGAGGAGCCACAGGGCCGCCGCCATGCCGAGGGCGGCGACGAGGTGCTTCAGGATCTCCGGGGGGTGATGGAGGCCCGCGAGACGGGAGGAAGCGTAGAAGTAGAGGATGTACCCGACGAGGCCGGAGAGCGCCGTCGAGATCGCCGCGCCGAGCGCGTAGAGGCCGAAGAGCTGGATGTTGAGGCTCTTGATGTCCGAGGGGATGAGGAGGAGATTGAAGACGATGAGCGTCACGCTCATCGCGATCGCGGCCCGGGCGGCGACGTCGGGACGGTTGATGCCCGTGAGGAGCGCGCTTAACGGGCGGGACATCGCGAAGAGGAGCGAATAGATCGCGAGAACCTGGAGGACGATCGCCTCGTCGAGCCACGCGTTCGAGAGGACGAGGGAGATGATCGGCTTCGCGAAGACGATCACGAAGACGACGGCCGGGAAGACGACCATGCTCGTGTACCGGAGCGCTCGACGGGTCGTGTCGACCGCCCCCTGCTTGTCGCCGGCCGCCGCGAGCGCGCTCACGGTCGGGAAAAGCATGAGGGCGACCGCGACCGGGAGCGTTTCGACGAAGAGCGTGATGCGCCTGAGGCCCGTGAACGTCCCGGTGTTCACGTCCGACCCGAAGAGCGTGAGCGCGACGGCGTCGATCTTCGCGCCGACGACGCCGACGGTCCCGACGATGAAAAGGGGCAGCGCGAACTGCCAGTAGCTCTTGAGGATGTCCCACCTGAAGCGGCCGAAGTCGCGCGCCGTCCTGACATAGCGGAATGCGGCGAAGGCCGAGGCGACGCCCCCGAGCATGTAGGCGATCGCGAGCGATTCGGCGGGATGCCTGACGAGCCATTCGCCGACGAACCCGGGGGCGGACGAGACGAGGCCGGCGAGCGGGCCGTCGCGCGAGACCACGGCGGCGTAAAGCCACGCGAAAAGGATCGTGAACGCGATCCGCGTCATCGACTCGGTGAACGTGACGAGCTGGCTTCTCGCCGCCTCGAGCCGGGCGTCGAAGTTCGCCTGGGGAATGCCCGCGAAGCTCTTCGCCGCGAGATAGGCGCCGACGAAGATGAGGACGACCGGCGAGTAGTCCTGGAACTGGGCGGGATTGATGAACGTCGCGTAGACCACGATCAGGGTCGTGACGAGGGCGAAGGCCGCCGTGGCCACCAGCTTGAACACGGTGAACGTGGCGAGGCAGTCCCCGGGATCCGCGCCCTCCGAGACGCGCTTCGTGTGCGCCATCGGGAAACCGAGGTCCGTGACGAAGAACAGGATGCCGAGGGCGGCGAGGGCGCCGTCCACCTGGCCGATGACCCCCTTGCCGAGGTAGACGGCGACGTAGTGGATGGCGACGAATCCGAAGAGCGCTCCGACGATGGAATTGCCGAAGATGAGGACCGACTTGCGGCCTAGGGTCGCGATCCGCGCACCTCCTCGTAGACGGCCTCGACGTCGCGCGCGATGCTCGACCAGGCGTATCGGTCGACGGCCAGCGCGCGCGCCGCTTCGCCGAGGCGCTCCCGCCGCTTCGCATCCGCGGCAAGCGCGAGAAGCGCGTCGCGGAGGGCGGCGGCGCGCGCGTCGTCGTCGCCTTCCGTCGGCACGAGGAGCCCCGTTTCGCCGTGCTTCACGAGCGAGGAGAGGATGTCGCTCGCGACGACGGGAAGGCCGCAGCTCATCGCCTCGACGACCGCCATGCCGAAGGATTCGCTGACGCTCGGATGCGCGAGCGCGACGCCCGATCGAAAATGGTCGATGAGCTCGGCCTCGTCCATCGGCCCGAGAAGCCGCGTATGCCCGCCCTCGGCCTCGATCTCGTTCGCGTAGGCGGGGTCGCGGATCGGGCCCGCGACGGCGAGCGAGAGCCCCGTACCCTTGAGGGCGCGCGCCGCGAGATGCCATCGCTTGTGGCGCGCCACCTCGCCGACGCCCACGACGAGGCCTTCGACCCGCTTCGAGGCGTCCGGCGCGTAGCGCTCGACGTCGACGCCGTTGGGTATCACCGCGGCGCGCACCCCGAGGCGCTCGCCCGCGAGCGCGCCCACCTCCGGCGAAACGGCGATCGCGCGCGCCGCGTTGCGGACGGCGCGGCGCTCGAGCGCGAAGCCGACCCGCTCGCGCCACCCCTCGACCGTCGTCCAGTGGCGGCTGTGCGTCGTGAAGACGAACCGCTTCGGACCGAGGAGCGAGAAGACGAGCGCGACGCCCGGCGTGTGCACGTGGACGACGTCGGGCGCGAGCCCCGCGACAGCGCGGCGCGCCTTCAGCGCGAAACGGTATTCGGCGTCGCCCGATTCGCCAAGGGCCTCGTTCACGACGTGGACCTCGTGGCCGCGCGCCCGGAGCGCCTCGGCGAGGTTCGCGATGTGCTTCTCGACCGCGCCGTACCCGGGGGGCGGGATGGGGATCCGGCCCGCGCCGACGAGGGCGACCTTCACGGCTTCACCTTCCTCAGGCGCCGCCACTTCAGCCAACCCGCGACGAGGGCGACGGGCTTCACGACGACGTTCGCCCACTCGTACGGATGGCGGAAGCGCGCCGCGGTCGCGGCCGCGCCCCCCGCCTTCGCGCCGAGGACGCCGTTCTTCAGGTAGGCGACCGTCGCCCCGACCGAATAGCGGTACTTGCGACGCAGGATCCTGCGGAAGGAGGAGAGGTGGCTCTGGTCGTGCCAGACCCACGCTTCCGGCACGTACGCGCCGCGGAAGCCCGCGGCGACGGCGCGGAGGTTCACGTCGTAGTCCTCGCCGCCCCACACGAGTCGGTCGTCGAAGTTGCCGATCGCGTCGAACACCGCGCGACGCCACGCGGAGTTGCCCATCGGCGTCATCGTGGGGTCTTTCGCGACGACGTTCGGGTAGAACCACGCGTCGAAGTCGTTCACGTAGCGCTCCGATCGCGTGCGGGGCTCGCGGAGGGGGCGCGTCGGCCCGCCCGTGAAATCCGCCGCGCCCGCCTCGATCGGGGCGACGAGGGCTTCGAGCCATCCGGGCGGCGCGACCTCATCCGAGTCGAGGAAAGCGATCACGTCGCCCGTGGACATCGGGAGCGCGAGGTTGCGCGTCTCCGCGACCGACCCGGGGCACGTCTCGATGCGGACGCGGTCGTCCCGCGCTGCGGCTTCGAGGAGCGGCTTGAGGTGGTCGGGCCGGGAGCCGCCGTCCGCGACGAGGATCTCGTCCGGGGGGCGGGATTGCGCGCGGAGGGAGTCGAGCGTCGCCGCCACCCGCGGATCGTTGAGGAGGGTGACGAGGACGGTGACGCGCATGGTCGCCCGGGGAACGGGGGGCCGACTCTTAAGTCTCTATCTTTCGCCTCAGGAGGAGAGGACCTCGTCGTAGAGCGCGTCGATGCGCGCGACGACCGCGTCCCACGCGTAATGCCTCTCCGCGAGGTCCCGGGCGGCTTCGCCCACCTCGGGGCGGTCCCACGCCCGGTCCGCGGCGCGGGCGAGGTCGTCCGCGTCGTCGGGGGAGAAAAGGAACCCCGTCTGCCCATCCGTGAGGATGTCGGAGGCTCCGGTCCCCCGGGCGGCCACCACGGCGCACCCTGCAGCCATCGCCTCGAGGACCGCGATCGCGAACGTCTCGCGGCTCGAGGGAAGGACGTACGCGCGCGCCGCCGCGAAGGCGTCCATCACGTCCGCGCGCGGCACCTCGCCCAGGAGAAGCACGTTGTCGGGCGGCGCGCGGCCCGTGAGCGCGTGGAGGTTCGCGGGGGTCACGCCGCGACCCATCATCACGAACCGGCGGTCGGGGTACCGGTCCGCGAGGTCGAGGAAGAGGTTCGGGCGCTTGTATCTCAGGAGCGCCGCGGCCCAGAGATAGAACGGCTCGTCGAGGCCGTGCTTGGCCCGGAAGCGCGCGCCATCCGCGGCGGCGAAGGCGGCGACGTCGGCGCCGTTCGGGATCCACGTCGCCTCGATGCCGCGCGCGCGGAGGAGCGGCACGTGCCACTTCGCGACGGCGATCACGCGGTCGGCGTCCTTGAGCGATTCGAGGACGCTCTCGTTCACCGCGCGCCATCGAGGCCAGTCGGCCTCCGAGAAGTCCTCCTCGAAGAAGATCTGATGGAGCGTCGCGACGGTCTTCGCCCGCGGCGCCGACTTCCTGAGGTGGGCGCGGATCCAGAACGGGAAGGCGTGGAGGTGCACGAGGTCGAAGGCGCGCGCCTTCCGCGAGAGCGCGAGCGCGAAGGGATCGGGAGCGGCCCGACGGGCGGCCTCGAAGCGCCACGACAGGCCGGACCACACGGGATGGTAGACGGACCAGGGCGGAAGCCGGAAGGCCTCGTGCTCGTGGGCGAGGCGGCGGTCGAGCTGCCGCACGTGCTGGCTCACGCCCCCGAATTCGCCGAACATCGGCCCGAGGAGGACCCGCCCCGCCATCGGGCGTCGCAGGCGCGCGAACCGCATTCAATCTTCCCTTCATCGCGGTCCGGGGGCGATCCCGAAACGCTCATCCCCGGGGGGCCTTCTCCCCGGGGCGTGAAGCTCGCCGTCGTCGGCACCGGCGTCATGGGTCGCAACCACGCGCGCGCCGCGCGGGAGCTGGGCTTCCTCGCGGGCGTCTTCGACATGGACGCGAAGGCCGCGCGCGAGGTCGCGAGCGCGCACGGCGCGAAGGCGTACGATTCCCTCGACGCGCTCGCGAGCGACCGCGCCATCGACGCCGTCGTGGTCGCGACGCCCACGTCCACGCATCACGCGACGGCGTCGCGCCTCCTCGAAGCGGGGAAGCACGTTCTCGTGGAGAAGCCGATCGCGGGCTCGCTCGAGGAGGGCCGCGACCTCGTGGCGCGCGCGAAGAAGGCGGGCCGGACCCTGGCCGTGGGCCACATCGAGCGGCACAATCCCGTCGTGGCCTTCGCGCGCGAAGCGCTCGCGAAAGGCGAGTTCGGCGAGCTCATCACGCTCTCCGCGCGGCGCGTCTCGAACCTGCCGGGCCGCATCCGCGACGTGGGCTGCATCATGGACATCGGCATCCACGACATCGACGTGCTGCGCCACGTCGCCGGGTCCGAGATCCGGCGCGTCTACGCGCGCGCCGGCACGTTCACCCCGAATCTCGCCTTCGAGGACCACGCGAGCGTGCTCCTCGAGTTCGCCTCGGGCGTCACGGGCGTCGTCGAGGTGAACTGGCTCACCCCGATGAAGGTGCGGCAGTTCAGCCTCACGGCCTCGAAGGCCTACGTGGAGGCGGACTACATCGAGCAGCGGGCCGTCATCTCGTCCTCGACGTATGGCGCGCTCGACCCGGCGAACCTCTTCCAGGTGCCGCTCGAGCTGCACCAGCGCGTCGTCGCCCTCAAGAAGCAGGAGCCGCTCAAGCTCGAGCTTTCCGACTTCGCGCGGGCCTGCGCCTCCGGCGGGCGCCCGCTCGTCGCGGGCGAGGACGGCGTCGCGGCCCTCGCGGTCGCGCAGGCCGCCGTCGCGAGCGCGTCAAAGGGCGCGCCCGTCGCGCCCTGAAGCCGTCCTCCCCGGGAGAAGAGGAAAGGCTGATAACCGACCGCCGGCTTGGTCAGCCCCGACCATGAAGCACCCGACCGCCGTCGTCTGGGGCAAGTCCGTGATCGGCGAGGGGACCGTCCTCGGTCCGAACGTCATCGTCGGCCACCCCGGGAAGGACGAGGCGGAGGTGCTCCGCACGGGCGCCTACGACACGCTTGCGGGCGCGAGGATCGGCGCGGGCTGCACGCTCCGCGCGAACGGCATCGTCTACAGCCGCGCCACGCTCGGCGACCGCGTGACGACGGGCCACGCCTTCCTCGTCCGCGAAGACACGACGGTCGGCGACGGCACGCTCGTCGGCACGAACGTCGTCATCGACAACGCGGTCACGATCGGCCGAAAGTGCTCCATCCAGACGGGCGTCTACATCCCGACCTTCACGAAGATCGGCGACGGCGTCTTCCTGGGCCCGCGCGCGTGCATCACGAACGACAAGAAGATGGGCCGCGGCGACTGGAAGCTCGAAGGCGTCGTGATCGAGGACTTCGCGCGCATCGGCGCGAACGCCACGATCCTGCCCGGCGTGCGCATCGGCCGCGACGCGGTCGTCGGCGCGGGCGCCGTCGTCACGAAGGACGTCCCGGCCGGCGCGGTCGTCGTGGGGTCGCCGGCCCGCGTCACGGGCGAAGTCGCGGCGAACATGCGGAGGACGAGCCTGTGACCGACGTTCCCATCCGCGTCCCGATCGCGAAGCCCCTCGTGGGCGAGGAGGAGGCGACGGCCGTCCTCGAAGTGCTGAGAAGCGGCCAGATCGCGGAAGGCCCGCGCACGCGCGCCTTCGAAGCCGAGTTCGCGCGCATGACGGGCGCAAAGCAAGCGCTCGCCGTCGCGAACGGATCCGTCGCGCTGCACCTCGCGCTCCTCGGCGCCGGCGTCGGGCCCGGCGACGAGGTCATCGTTCCAGCCTTCACGTTCATCGCCACCGCGAACATGGTGCTCGCCTGCGGCGCGAAGCCCGTGCTCGTCGACGTCGATCCCGTCACCTACAACATGGACACGGAGATGGCGCTCGCCGCGATCACCGCACGCACGAAGGCCATCATGCCGGTGCATCTCTTCGGCCTCCCCGCCTACGTCGCGGCGCTCGCGCCCGCGAGGGAGCGCGGCATCGTCATCGTGGGCGACGCCGCGCAGGCGCACGGCGCCGCCGCGAACGGCCGCCCCGTCGGCTCGCTCGCGGATGTCGAGGGCTTCTCGCTCTATCCGACAAAGAACATGACGAGCGCGGAAGGCGGCATGGTCACGACGAATGATGACGCGATGGCCGAACTCATGCGCTCGATCCGCAACCACGGCCGCGGTCTCGCGACGCTCGGCACGTACGACCACGTGCGGATGGGCTACAATTACCGACTCACGGACGTGCACAGCGCGATCGGCCTCGAGCAGCTCAAGAAGCTCGAGACGTTCAACGAGAAGCGGCGCGCGAACGCCGCCCTCCTGACGAAGCGCCTCGACGGCATCCGCGGCATCACGACGCCGGTCGAGCCCGCCGGGATGCGGCACGTCTGGCACCAGTACACGATCCGCGTCGCGGGCGGGAAGCGCGACGCGCTCCAGAAGCACCTGCGCGCGGCGGGCATCGGGTCCGGTATCTATTATCCGAAACCGCTCCACGCGTACCCGCACCTTGCGCCCTACGGGCACTCGGACCTCCACCACGCGGAAGCGCTTGCGAAGGAAGTCCTCGCGCTCCCCGTGCATCCGGCGCTCACGACGGCGGATGTCGAGGCGGTCGCTGAGGCCATCCGGGCCTTCGCCGGTTGAGGGTTGTTTCACCCCGTCCTCGATGAACCGGCCAGATGCTTCATCATGCGTTTCCGGGCTTTCCGGAACCATGGTCGGCAACCGGAAGGTGACGAACATGGAGGAGCGCGAATGGTACGAACGGCTCACCTACGGCGAGCCCACGTACAAGCCCTACGACGAGGATCGCCGCCGCGCGAAGGAAGCGCGCGCCGCGCGCCAGCGCGCCCCTCCCCTCGCCCGCCGATCGGGACCCGACACGGGCGGCGACGTGATGCCCGGCATCTCGACGCCCATACGGGCCGGCACAGACCACGAGGATTGGAAGCCGAAACCGGGAAAGGAGCGCTACCCTGACCGATGGTGAACGCCCAAACCGGGCGGGGTCGCTGGCGACCGGCGGAAGGAAGGCCCGGGGGGACAACGGGGCGGCTTTGGCAAAATATTCAGTCCCGCGCTTCGCACATGTTGGACCATGGAAACAGAGCGCGGGCCGAAGAACCCCAGCATCCGCGACATCGTGGAAGGCCTTCTCATCTTTGATGAGCCCATGCTCAATTCCCGATATCACGGGATTCTCTATCATGATCCGGTGCCGGAGCGGCGCGACGCGCTCGCGGCCCTCCCGGGCCTGGTTGTGCGGTCGCACCGTCTCGCGCGGCGCGCCGCCGAGGATTGGGCGCGCACCCGAGGGAACCGCGCGCTCGATGAGCGGTTCCTGCGCGAGGGCGAGCGTTTCATCCTCGAATCATTCCTCGACCTCGCCGAGAACCAGTTGCGACTCATTGCGTTCATGGCGCGCTCGGCGCCGACGCTCGAGACGCGCGAGCCGTTCGATGAGATGGCGGACCTCCATCGCGAGATCTGCGACCAGTTGCGCGAAACCCTCCGCGGCCTCACCACGGAGGCGCACGCGCAGAAATCCTCGGCCCGCAGCGTCCAGGAGGAGGACAAGGCGGGCCATCTCAGGGGCCAGGTCGAACAGGCAATCCGCTCGCGCTGGGCGAGCGGGCGCGGCATCCGGCGCGTCGTGCTGAGCGACGTGGGCGAGCGCCACCTGCGAGACCAGGGATGCTTCGCGGAAGACGACACGAAGATTCTCGGGGTGCCCGTTGCGATCGACATGAGCTGGGAAACGCCCGTGTTCGCGATCGAGGGATACGATATTGTGCCGCTTGAGGAATTGCGCGTGCACGATCGTTGACACCCGGCCGTCGATGCGGCCGGGCTCGGTGGCTCGCCGACTCCTTCGATCGCGCTGCAGATCGCGCGCTCAAGCATCCTCGATGTTGCTCGATCGGGCCCGGAATTTTGCGACGCGAACCTACCGCCGCCATCGTTGACACAAGAGTTCGTCCTGGGCACGGCCGGCACGTCGACGGGCATCCGGGTTTCGGGCGCCGATCCGATCAGCATCCCCGCAAGGTCACGTCGAGCGCCATCCCGTCGCCGTGCTCGCGCGCCTCGCCCGCCGCGACGTCGAGCCGCCGCGCGAATCGGGGGCTCGCGACGACGAGCGTGCGGTCGCCCGCCCGCGGCGCGCCATCCGTCTCGTCGACGAACCGGCCGAGGCGCGCCGCGTCCGCGCGCTGCGCGACCGCGACCGTGAACGCTCGGTGTCCTCGTTCACGAGCGCGCGCGAGGGCGCTTGCCGCGTCGAGGCCCGCGACGGGCGCGAGCGGTTCAAGCCCCGCGGCGTGGGCGGCGCGCGTCCACGCTCCGTCGAGCGCGCCGCCGACAGCGAGCGCTTCCGCGCCCGACGCGCGCGCGGCGAGCGCGACCACGGGCGCGAACGCGGGGGGTTCGCGAGACTTTGCCTGCACGCCGCCGTCGAACCGCGTCTGCGCGAAGCGCGCGCCCGTGAGCGCCATCTGCGCGTCGAGAAGGAAGTCGGGCGCGCCGCGCGCGGGGTCGCGCCGCGAGGCCGCGTCGACGACGTTCACGAGCGTCACGTCGTGGCCGGCGTCGAGGAGCGCGTCGAGCGCGAGGACGCTTCCGAGACCTCCCGCCCAGGCGAGCGCGACGCGCATGGCCGGGGACGGCCGCCGCGACGCTTCAAGGTGCCCGATCTCCATCGGAAACAAGGGTCCGTTTCGGCAAGTGTTCGAGGGGTTTTTCGGGGGCTGGCTGATCGCTTGGGAGAAGCTTTTAAAACGTGCCCCCCGTTCAAGCGTCCATGCTCCACGCGCGCGTGAAGGCCGACGTTCTGAAGAACGTCATCGACGCCACCTCGACCCTGGTGGACGAGGCCAAGTTCCACATCAGCGCCGACGGGATCTCCCTGAAGGCCGTGGACCCCGCGCACGTGGCGATGGTCGAGCTCACCATCCGCAAGTCGGCCTTCGAGAAGTTCGAGGCCGACAAGATGGAGATCGGCATCGACATGGACAAGTTCAAGGAGGTGCTGAAGCTCGCCGCCTCGGACGACATCGTCGACGTCACGTACGACGCGGACAACCACCGCCTCGTTCTCAAGATCGGCAACCTCGTGCGGCGCATGTCGCTCGTCGACACCTCGGGCATGACGGACCCGAAGGTCCCGAAGCTCGATCTTCCCTGCCAGGTCACGGTCGCCGCCTCCGAGCTCGAGCGCGGCATCCGCGCCTCGGAGGCCGTTTCGGACCACGTGGCGCTCATCGCGGACAAGGACCATTTCGAGCTTCTCGCGGAGGGCGACACCGACACGGTGAACCTCAAGCTCGACAAGGCCACGCTCCCGGAGCTCAAGACGAACGAGCGCGTGAAGTCGCTCTTCTCGCTCGACTACTTCTCCAACATGGTCAAGGCCGCGAAGGGGTCCGAGGGCGTGCACCTCAACCTCGGGTCGGACTACCCCGTGCGGATGGAGTTCGACATCGCGGGCGGCAACGGGCACGTCACGTACCTGCTCGCGCCGCGCATCGAGAGCTGAGACGGCCTTCCCCTTCTGTATCCCCCCGCGCGGACGCGCTCCATGGCTGGGCGGCCACGCCGGCGCCGTGCCAACCTGATGAGGAGACGTGCCCGTTCGGCGACGTGCGGCTTCCGGGCTGACCCGTACCCACGCGGGTCCGCCGCCGAACGCTGCGCGGCAAGACCAAGACCCCGCCCTTCGTCCTGAGGCCGGGAGGCCTTCCGCCATGCTCCGCTCCACCGCGCTCGCCCTCTGTCTTGTCGCTGCCCTCGCCGCGCCTGCGTTCGCGATCCACGACCCTGATCTCCCGACGCTCGCGAGCGGCGAATTCGCGGGCCCGGGCTGGGTCGCGATCCGCCTGTCGACGCCGGGCACCGAGGTCGTCGGAGAGGCTTCCGTGTGGGGCAAGGGGGGGCCCGTGGGCGCCGCTTCCTTCGGCTACGCGGGCAATGGCTCCTGGCAGTCCACCAACACGTATGCGGGCTTCCCCGGCCAGCATGGCGTCGCCGTCGACGCGGGATTCGGCGCCGTCCGGCACGACGCGCTAAACCGCGGCGATTTCCATTGGCAAGGCGTCGGCGTGGGAAGCGGATTCAACGACCCCCGGTCCCCCGTCACGATCGTCGGCGAGCGCGTCCTCCTCCTCTTCGCCGCGGGCGACATCGAGCGCTTCGCCTGGCGCCTCCAGGGCGGCGAGGGCGTCGAGATCCTCGGCATCACGAGCGGCGTCGAAGCGTACCTCCTCACCTCCTCGGAGTTCCGCTCGGCGGCGAGCGCGCACGCGTACGAGGACGGGTGGGGCGTGCGCGCCAACGTGGCCTCGATGCGCGACCTCTCGATCGAGCGCGCGCTCGTCGGCATCTACGCGCCGGTCCTTGCGTCGGCGAATGCCTTCGCCGTCACGGGCCCTCAGGGCGTGGAGCCGTGCACGGATGTTTTCATCGCGCTCCAGCCCATCTGCCATTGGGGGGAAACGACGGGTCCCGACGCGCGAGGGCCCGGCGACTACACGTTCCACGCGACGGGCGCGGGCGGCGGCATCTCGGGGCTTGCGGAGTTCTACCTGCTCGCGGCGGATGTGGAGCTTCCCTTGGCCCCCGAGGCGCCGCCCGTTCCGACATCTTGAAGCCCGACCCCGACCAGTCGTGACCCGCTCTCCTCATGGAAGCGACCGGGCACGCTCCCGGGACCGTCGGCAACTTCGGGCCCGGCTTCGACGTCATGAGCCTCGCGCTCGCGATCCGCGGCGACAGCGTGCGCCTCGCCGAGGCGGCCGAGGACCGCGTGACCGTGTCCGGGATCGGCGCGGCGGACATCCCCGCGGACTGGCGCCGCAACTGCGCGGCCGTCGCGGTCGAGCACCTGCGCCGGCGCTTCGGCGTGAAGGACGCGCTCCACGTGCATGTCGAGAAGGGCGTGCCGCCCGGGTCGGGCCTCGGCTCCTCGGCGTCCTCCTCCGCCGCGGCCGCGAAGGCCTTTCTCGCTGCGTACGGCAAGCGCCACGCGATCGGCGCCGCCGACCTCCTCGCCGCAGCCGCCGCGGGCGAGGCCGCCGTCTCCGGGTCGCACCGCGACGACGTCTCGGCGGCGCTCTTCGGCGGGCTCGCGCTCGTCTGCCCCGGCCGCGACGACGTCGTGCGCGTCGAGCCGCCCCAGACGCTTTACCTCGCGGTCGTCCGGCCGCATGTCAAGCTCGAAACGCGCCGCATGCGCGCCGTCGTGCCGCGCAGCGTCCCGATGGAGGCCGTCGTCGCGAACATGGCGCGCGTCGCGCGCGTCGTGGACGCGTGCCACCGCGGCGACGTCGTCGCGCTCGGCGCGGCGATGGACGACGCGCTCGCGGCGCCGCACCGCGCGGCGTTCATTCCCCGGCACGCCGAGGCGCGCGCCGCCGCGCTCGCGTCGGGCGCGCACGGGTTCGCCATCTCGGGGTCGGGCCCCTCCATGTTCGCCGTCTGCGACTTCAAGACGCAGGCTGAATCGGTCGCGAGGGCGCTCGCGGACGTGTACCGCGAAGCGGGCGTCCCGGCCGACGCCTTCGCGGCGCCGCCCGCGCGGGAGGTGCTCCCCGTTGCCGCCCCATGACCTCGCGCTCCACTGCCTGCAATGCGCCCGCGTCCACGCCGTCACGCTCACGCGCTACGTCTGCGACTGCGGCGGCCTCCTGGAGGCGCGCGGCGCGTGGTGGATCGAGCCGTCGCTCCTTTCCGGCCGCGGCGTGTGGCGCTACTCGTCCATGCTGCCGTTCCCGGACGCCGCGCCCTGGGTCACGCTGAACGAGGGCGCCACGCCGCTCGTGCCGCTATCGAAGGAAGGCGGAAACAAGGTCGCCGTCAAGCTCGAGGGCGCGAACCCGACGGGGTCGTTCAAGGACCGCGGAATGACGCTCGGCCTGACGTGGGCGAAGGCGTTGGGCGCGAAGGCCGTCGTGTGCGCGAGCACCGGCAACACGAGCGCCTCCGCGGCCGCCTACGCCGCGCGCGCCGGGCTGAACTGCATCGTGCTCCTCCCCGAAGGCAAGGTCGCGCAAGGCAAGGTGGCGCAGGCGGTCGCGCACGGCGCGCGCCTCGTGACGGTGCGCGGAAGCTTCGACGACGCGATGGGCATGGTATCCGCCCTCGCGGCGAAGGGCGACGTGTACCTCGTCAACTCGCTCAATCCGCTCCGGCTCGAGGGCCAGAAGACGCTCGCCTTCGAGGTCGTGGAGGCAATGGGCTGGAACGTGCCCGACGTCATGGTGTTCCCCGTCGGCAATGCGGGGAACGTGAGCGCCGCCTGGAAGGCGCTCAAGGAGCTGAAGGCGCTCCACATGATCGACCGCCTCCCGCGCCTCGTCGGCGTGCAGGCCGAGGGCGCCGCCCCGATCGCGCGGGCGATCGCCGCGGGCGCTTCCGAGGTCACGGCCGTCGCGAAGCCCGAGACCGTCGCGACCGCGATCCGCATCGGCGATCCCGTGAACGCGACGAAGGCGATGGCCGCCTTCCGCGAATCGAAGGGAGCGGTGCTCACGGTGACCGACGACGAGATCCTCGCGGCGCAGCGCGACCTCGCGGCGCGCGAAGGCCTTTTCGTCGAGCCCTCCTCCGCGGCGCCGCTTGCCGGTTGGCGGAAGCTCGCGGCCCAGGGCGCGATCGCCGCGGACGAATCGGTCGTTCTCGTCGCGACGGGACACGGCCTCAAGGACGCGGCGGCTTGGAAGCCCGAACCCCGCGTGATCGATCCCACGCTCGAAGCCCTGGAGGCGATCCTCCGATGAAGGTCGAATACCTCGTGGAGCTGCGCGACCAGCCGGGCCAGCTCGGCCTCGTGCTCGGCATCGTCGCGCGCTTCGGGGCCAACATCCTGAGCATCGTGCACGAGCGGGAGCGCGCCCGCGGCGACCTCGTGCCCGTGCGCCTCGCGCTCGACGTCGAGGAGCCGGCGGTGGAGCCGCTCACCGCGGCGCTCTCCGCGGAGGTCCGGGTCACGACGGTGTCGGGCCGCGCCGCGGGCACGTCGCACGCCCTTCTGCTCGTCGGTCATGTATTCCGCGCGCAGCTCGGCGACTTCACGGACGCGCTCTTCACGGCCGGCGCGGACGTGCGGCATGTGCGCGCCGAGATCGAGCACAAGGACAAGCCCTCCGCCGTATTGATCGAATTCCAATCGCCTTCCGCGCGCGTGCTCGCCGACGCCCGTGAACGCGTCGAAGCCCTTGCGCGGGCGCGCGGACTCGTGGTCGTTCCGGCGATCGAGGAGGCGGCGCGATGAAGCGCGTGCGCATCGCGCTTTTCGGCTACGGCGCGGTGGCGAAGGCGTTCCACCAGATCCTCGCGTCCGACCGGGATCGCCTGCGATCGATCCACGGCATCGACCCCTCCGTCGTCGCCATCGTGCGGTCCTCCGGCGCTTGGATCGATCCCGCGGGCCTCGCGCCCGGCGCGGACGTCCTCGCGCGGCGCAAGCCGGGCGCCGCGGCCGACCTCGCGGCTTCCGTGGCGTGCGACCTCGTGGTCGACCTCACGCCCACGAACCTCGCGACGGGCGGCGTCGGCCTCGAGATCACGCGCCGAGCGCTCGGCCGGGGCATTCCCGTCGTCACCGCGAACAAGGGCCCCCTCGTCGTCGCTTACCGCGAGCTCACGGAGCTTGCCCGCGCGAAGGGCGTTCCCTTCCTCTTCGAGGGCTCGGTCGCGGGGGCCATCCCTACGCTCAACCTGCACGATCGCTGCCTTCCAGGCAATCGCGTGACGCGCGTCGACGGCATTCTCAACGGAACGTCGAACTTCATCCTCACGCGCATGGCGGAGGAGGGTCTCGGCTTCGAGCCCGCGCTCGACGAGGCGCGCGAGCTGGGCTACGCGGAAGCCGATCCGTCGGCGGACGTGGACGGCCACGACGCGGCCGCAAAGGTCGTGATCCTCGCGAACCACGTCCTCGGTCGCAACCTGCACCTCGGGGACGTCGCGACGACCGGCATCCGGTCGGTGTCGGGCGCCGCGATGCGGCTCGCGCGGGAGCGCGGATACGCGATCCGGCTCGTCGCGAGCGTCGGGCTCGACGGCCCCGCCGAGGTCGCGCCGAAGCTCGTCCCCCGCTCGAGCGAGCTGAACGTGAACGGGACCCTGAACGTCGTCCGCTACACGACGGAGCACGCGGGCGCCTTCACGCTCGTGGGGAAGGGCGCGGGCGGGCGCGAGACCGCGACCGCGGTCCTTTCGGACGTCATCCAGGCGACGAGTCCCCGGGGCGCGGCCGGCAAAGCCACATAAGGCGGCCTCGCGATGGGTCGCGCGTGGACGTCCTCCACTGCGCGCGCTACCCGTTCCTCCCCGACGCCTCGCGCTACGTCGCGGAAGAAGGGCCGTCGCTGGAGGAGCTGCTCAACGACGCGGTGTGGGCGCGCGTGCGCCGGGCCGGGCGCGACCGCGTCCTCGCGGCGCTCCGCGACGGAGCGCTTCCGCCCGCGAACCTCGGGCGCGGGACGCCGGTCGCCGAGACGATGACGGACCTCCTTTCGTACGGCGTGGCGCGCATCCTCGTGTCGCTGACGAAGGACGCCTACGTCGTCCGCCGCCACGCCCTCGCGGAAGCCGTGCGCGTGAAATCGTTTCTCGAGCGCGAGGAGTCGACGGCCGCCATCGTCGCCGCCGCGCGCGACGTCGGCCTCGAGGTCGAGTCGGCGGGCGATGCCTACCGCTTGCATTTCACGGACTACCTGCGCCTCGCGGTCCATCTCAAGGCCTCCGAATGGAAGCTCGTCAACCGCCCCCTCGCGAAGGGCGTCCTGACGCTCGACGCGAAGGATCTATCTCGACTCGTCCAGGAGGCGCTTCGACGCCGCATCGAGGGCGAGCTTCCGCGCCCTGTGAGCGACGAGGTCGCGAAGAGCCTCGCCGAGGAGCTCGCCGCCGTCGTCGAGGAGGCGAAGACGCGCAAGGACGCGATGCAGACGGAGCAGTTCGGCGAGGTCGATCTCCAGCTCCTGCCGCCCTGCATGAAATACATCCTTGGTCAGCTCCAGCGCGGCGAGAACGCGGCCCACACGTCGCGGTTCGCGATCACGTCGTTCCTCCACGCGATCGGAATGACGAGCGAGGACATCATGAAGCTCTTCTCGACCGCGCCCGACTTCCGCGAGGACCTCACGCGCTACCAGGTCGAGCACATCACGGGCGTCACCTCCGGCACCGAATACTCGCCCCCGGGATGCCAGGCGATGAAGACGTACGGCATCTGCTACAACGAGGATCAGTGGTGCCGCATGGAGCGCAAGGACGGAAGCGGGCGCTACGTCAACCATCCGCTCTCGTACTACAAATGGGCGCTCAAGCGCAAGGCCCGCGACGCGCCCGCCCCGCCGGCCGCGGCGACCGCGGCCCCGGCGCCGTCCAAGCCGTGATCAGGCGCGCGGCTCCGCGTCGAGCGTCCCGAGCGCCGCGAGGAATTCGTCGCGGGCGCGCTCGGCTTCGGCCTTTCCTCCGCGGAAGCGGACGACGACCCGTTTCTCTCCGGCCTTGGGATAGGAGCCTATCGCGACGGCCGGGTGGGCCTGCGCGACGCGACCGAGCTCGGCGCTGAAGGCGCTTTCCGGGTGGTACACGACGGCTTCGACCACGATGCGGTCTCCGCGCTCGTCCCCGAGGATGACGCCCGCGACGGCGGAGTCGAAGATGGCGCGCATCTCGGCGGGGACGCCCGGCAGGACGAGGACGCGCCGATCGTTCTCGCGAAGGACGTAGCCGAGCGCGGAGCCCTTCGGATTGCGCAGGATGAGCGAACCCTCCGGGACCGTGACCATGCGTCGCGCCGCCTCGTTGGGCTCGAGCCCGCGCTCGCGGTACCGCTTCTCGAGCGTCGCGAGGCCTTCGGCATCGACGACGAGGGCGCGGCCGAAAGCGCGGGCGAGCGATTCGGTGGTGCGGTCGTCGTGCGTGGGGCCGAGTCCGCCAGTGGTGATCACGATGGGCGCGCGGCGGAGGGCGTCCGCGACGGTCTCGCCGATCGCGTCCACGTCGTCGCCCACGACCACGATGCGGGAGACGCGATGACCGAGCCCGTCGAGCCGCTGGGCGAGCCAACCGCCGTTCGAATCGACCGTGCTCCCGGTCAGGATCTCGTCGCCGATGATGACGAGGACGACGTCCACGGACCCGATACGGCGCGCGCCCCTGCTTGGCCCTGACGGTCGCGTGCTCGTTCTCCGTTCAAGGGGGCATCGACAAACTATATAACGCGACGGACGGGGTTTCGACGCGAATAGGCGGGAGGCGATGGTCGCGAATTCCTTCGTTCCACTCGGCGTCGCCGCCCTCCTCGTCGTCGCGCTCCTCCCCGCGTTCAACGCGATCAACCAGACGCACATCGATGACGTGGAACCTCCGCTCCAGGTCGACGGCGGCGTCCCGGGGGATGAGCGCGGCCCCGCGATCGAGCTGCCCCCCGTCATGCCGGATCCGGACGGCCCGAGCTGCAACCGCACGGCCGTGACCGAAGCGGTCTATGCCCAGGTCTGGGGCTTCACGCCGCTCGCGACGCCTGGAAGCGCGCCGTTCATCGTCGAGGGCGGAGCGGCGGTCATCCACGGCATCGTGAACCTCACCCGCTTCACCGGTTCGATCGCGCTCGAAGTCGTGCGGCCCGATGGAGGCGAGGCGGGTTCGATCGACGTCTCGTTGGCGCCGACCCCCCGCGGCGTCGCCGCCCCGGAGAGCGTCGAGGCCAGCGTCGAGAAGCCGGGTCCTGGCGAATGGTCGCTGCGGTGGAACCGTCACATCCTTTCCGGCGAGGCCCAGGTCCTGTTCCTCGTGTACTATCCATGCGGCAAGCTCCCCGGAGGCGTCCCCCGTGCGTGACGTCCGTCCGTGGTTGCCGTTCATCCTCTTCCCGCTCGCCGGCGCTTTCGCGGGAGTCCTCCTCGGGTCGCTCGTGGGGGGCCTTCTTCCCGCGGTGAATCTCGTCCAGGGCCTCGCGGGCCTCGTCACCCTCGGTCTCGTCGTCACGGCGACGGCATGGGCCGCCATCCGCTTCGGGCCGCGCCTCAGGAACGCGGCCGCGCGGACGCCCGCGACGCAAGTCGCCGAAGCCGCGCCGACGCCCGTCGCCTCCGCGACCACGCTCGCGGCCGGTCTCACGCTGCCTGGACTCGCCGACGGCGCGCCACCCGTGTGGGGCATCGGCGAGGCGCTCGAGATCATCGTCTCCGCGACCCGCGACGCGCGGATCCCGGCGGCGGGCGCGCGGGCGCGGATCGTGGCTTCGGGCGACGCCGTCGCAGAAGGCGTGCTCGACGCGCGGGCCATCGCCCGCTTCGCGATCGCCTTCGAGTCTCCGCAATCGCTCGACCTCGTGGCGGAGGTCGAGCATGCGGGCGCCATCGCGCGCGCGTCGCGACGCCTCCGCATCGTCCGGTACGAGGACGAGATCAAGGAGGCCTACCAGTCGATGCGGGTCCGAGCCCAGGAAAGCCTGCCCGGCGGGCGGGACGCGCTCACCGCCCGCGAGATCGCGGACGGCCTCGCGGACCGCGCCCCCGCGGCGGGCGCCGCCATCCTCGAGGCGACGCGCATCTACGAAGTGGTCGCCTACGGCGAGCGCGCCGCGGACCGCGCGACGTACCTCGCGCTTGCGCGCGCGGTCGCCGACGTCGAGGCCCACATCAAGCCCCGCCAGGGGGCCGAGGCGCGTGCTTGAGCCGTTTCTCCGCCCGCGCGCGGGGCAGGTTTTCCACGGACTCGGGGCGGCGGCCTTCGGCCTCGCGGCCCTCATGGATTCGGGCGTCGTCACGCGGTACGGCTACCTCCCGATGAACCTCGCCGCGCCGCCTATTGCCGCCTTCTTCTTCCTTCGGTTCGTGGGACACTCCGTCGCGGTCCACCGCGAGCGCGACAGCATGGCGTGGGGATGGCGCATCGCTTCGTGGGCCGCGCTCCTCGTCGTCTTCTTCTTTTTCGGCCTCATCGCGGACGGTCCCGGGCTCCTCGCGCTCGGCGCCTATGTCGCGCTCGATGCCGCCGGCGCGCTGTCCAAGCGCCGCCCGGGCGCGCGAAGGCGGTTGCGGATTCCGATCCCGCGCATTCCCCTTCCGGGACGCGAATTCCTCGTCGCCCTCGGCGCGCTCGCCCTGCTCGGCGCCTTCCACGTCGTCGTCGCCTCGCGGTTTCCGTACGCGGTGCTGCTCGACTGGGGCTTCGCGTGCATCCTTGCGGGCGCCTTCGCGTGGCGTGGTCTCCTCGCGCCCGGCAAGGCTCCGCCGGCGTCGGCGCGGCCACCGCCCGGGCATCGCGTCCACGCGCGCACGGAGCGCCTGCTTCCGGACCCTGCGGCGCGGGCCATCGAGGCAAGCTTCGCGAAATTCCTCGCCGACGGCGACCTCGAAGGCGTCCTCGCCGCGGCGCGCCGCGCCGCCCGATTCGCGTCCCTCCCCGAGCGCGACATGCCCGACCTCGAGCGCGAGGTGCGCGAGGCCGTCGCGCGCGCCGGCACGACGCGCGAGGATGATCTCCGCGCGGCCGTCGACGCCATCGTCCGCCGACTCGAAACGCCACGCTCCACCCCCGTGATCCCATGAAGTCCCACGAGTTCCTCGAAAAGAGCCACGCCGTCTACGCGGGCGAGGTCGCCCAGCTCCGTCGCCTGGTCGACGGGATGACGCGCACCATCGTCGGCAAGGAGCGCATCGTCGAGAAGCTCGTCGCCGGCGCGCTCGCGGGCGGCCACGTCCTCATGGAGGATTATCCCGGCCTCGGCAAGACGCTTCTCGTGAAGACGTTCGCGCGCAACATCGGCGCGGAGTTCCGCCGCGTGCAGTTCACGCCCGACATCCTCCCCACGGACATCCTGGGAACGAAGATCTGGGACAATGAGTCCCGCCAATTCAAGCTGCACCGCGGACCGGTGTTCACGAACATCCTGCTCGCGGACGAGATCAACCGGGCTCCGCCGAAGACGCAGAGCGCGCTCCTCGAATCCATGGAGGAGCGACAGGTCACGATCGACGGCGAATCGATGCCCCTGGGACGGCCGTTCTTCGTGCTCGCGACGCAGAATCCCATCGAGCAGGAGGGAACCTATCCGCTTCCCGAGGCGCAGATGGACCGATTCCTCATCCGGCTCTCGATGGGCTATCCGAAGACCGACGAGGAGGAGGCGGCGATCCTCGCCCGGCGCGCCTCCTGGGGACGCGACGACCCCACCACCGACCTCGCGCCCGCCTGCGATCTCCCCACGTTCCGCGAGCTCCTCGCGACGGTGGAGAAGGGCGTGCATGTCTCCTCCGAGGTCGAGCTCTACATCGCGCGTCTCGTGCGCGCGGTGCGCGCGCACCCGCGCGTGCGCGTGGGACCTTCGCCGCGCGGATCACTCGCCCTCTTCAAGCTCGGCAAGGCGCATGCGCTCCTCTCCGGCCGCGACTTCGTCGTTCCCGACGACGTGAAGGCGTTCGCCGTCGAGGCGCTCGCGCATCGCACGATCCTCAAGGTCGAGCACCTGCTCGCGGGCGAAGCGTCGAGCGAAGTCGTGCGGGAAGCCGTCGCGAGCGTGCCCGTTCCGCGCGCGAAGGGGTCGTGACGTGGGCCGCCTCCTGCCGTGGGGGCGCTCGCTCGCCTTCGCCGCGGCGACGCTCCTCGGCCTCGGGCTCGCCCTTGGAAACTACGTGCACCTGCTCCTGGGCGCGCTCCTCGCCGCGCACGTCGTGCTTTCGCGCCGCTTTGCCCCGGAGGTCCGGCTCGAGCGCGCGGTCGACGGCGCGGGCGAGCCGCGCGGCGGCTCGATCCTCGGCGTCCGTCTCGAAGGCGCCGTGGCCGGCGCCACGGTCGCGACCGTGCACGACAAGCTCCCGGACGGCTTCGTCCTGGAGACTGGATCCAATTTCCGCGTCCACACGGACGGGATCCTCGACGCGACGTTCAGCGCGCGCCTGCCCCGGCGCGGCGCATTCGCGCTCCCGCCGAGCGAGGTGTTTGCGCCCGACCCCGCCGCGGTCGCCGAGGGCGCGCTCGCGAAGGCGGGCCGCGAGACCGAGGTCGCGGTCGCCACCGCCGCGCCGACGCCCGTCGACCGCGTGCGCGCCCCCACGATGCAGGGACAGGGGCTCCTCCCGGACGGCGACCGCGCGGAGCGGGGCACGCGCACGACCGACTTCCGGGAGCTCAGGCCCTATGCGCCGGGCGATCCTCTCCGCATCATCAACTGGAAGGCGACGGCGCGCGCGAGCACGCGCGAGATGAGCCTGGTCGTCAACGAGTACGAGGCCGAAGGCAAGAAGAGCGTCTGGATCTTCGTCGATGCCGGCGCGCACACCGCCTCCGGCTCCTCGCTCGCGTCCACGTTCGATCACCTCGCCGAGGGGGCCGAAGCGATCGCGACGCATTACATCCAGCGGGGTCACCGCGTCGGTCTCACGCTCTACGGGTCGCCCGCCCCCACGCTCGTCTATCCGGAGTCGGGCTCCGGCCAGCGCCGGCGCGTCTCGCGCGCGCTCGCCACCGCGCGCCCCGGCGAGACGTCCTCGGGACTCGAGGTTGGCGTCGCGGCTACCGAAGGCTTCCTCGCGCGCGAGAAGCCCCTTCTCGTCGTCCTTGCGCCGCTCGGGCGCGACCCGGGCCTTGTCGCCGGGCTCGCGCGGGCCCGCGCCCTCGCGGCCACCGGGAGGCGTCGGCCGCCCCCGCCGCTCCTCGTCGCCCCCCGCGTGCCCGTCGAGGACACGCCCTCGGGCGCGCTCCTCGCCGCCCAGGAAGCGGGCGAGCGACGCTCGCTCGCCGCGCTCGGCGTCGACGTGCTCCTCTGGGAGCCTGACCGCTCGCCGTTGAGCGCGCTCCTCGCGGGAGGCCGGCGATGAGCCTCCTCGAGCGTCACGCGCGCCGCGCCGCGTGGGTCGCGCTCTTTGCCGCCGGCATCATCGGCGCCGCCTTCGGCTCGACGGTGCTCGACCTCGCGAGCGCCCCGATGCCCCTATGGTTCTTCCCCGACGGGCGGCTCGCGTTCCTCGGCGCGGCGGCCCTCGCCGTCGGCGCGCTCGCCGCCTGGGGTCCGCGCCGCCAGCCCGCGCTGTGGTTCGCCGTCGTCACCCTTGTCGCGCTCTCGCTCGACGCGACGAGCATCCGCTGGTTCAGCAGCGAACCCGGGACGCTTGCGGGAACGCGCGCCCCCGTCGTGCGGCTTGCCGCGTCCATCGGCGCGCTCGCGGCGCTCCTCGCGCTCGAAGCCGAGGTGGCCGCCGCGCGGTTCGCGCGCGACCTCGAGCGTCGGGGGCTCCCGTCCGCCGAGGCGGCGCCCGCGGGGGCGCTCCTCGCGCGCGCCGGTCGCGCGCGCGTCGGCCTCGCCGCCGGCGGCGTCGCGGTCCTCGGCGGGGTTGCGCTCGTCGCGGAGCGGCTCATCGGCGACAAGGCTCCCATGAGCGCGGAGGTCGGGCTCCTCGTCGGCCTCGTGGCCGCGGGGGCCCTCGCCATGGCGCTCGCGTCGCGGCACGCCCGCGCGCTCGGGCTTCGGTGATCCACCCCCCTCCTGCCGGTATGCGCGGGACCCCGGCTCAAGTCGATCGCGCGCGGTGCGGGTCCACGAGCGTGGGAACACCCGTGGCCACCGCGAACGCGCGACGAGCGTCACGCCGCGCGCGGCTGGTTGAGGTCCATGAGGGTGAGGACGCCCGCCGCGATGCCGAGGCCCGCGACCACAAGGCCGCCGAAGGAGGCCATGAGGCCGAAGGCGCCTGCCACAATGGCGTAGGTGGCCCACGTGCGGCGCGTGTCCGGCGAGGGATCCTTGAGCTTCGGCGCGGCCGCAAGGAGGACGACGCCGATGACGATGCTGCCGAGGAACCAGACGAGGCCGACGACGGCGAAGAACGGGCCCATGCCCGTTCCCATCGGGAAGAAGCTCATGCCGTGGCCCATGTCCCACTCCATGAATGCCGGCGCCGCGAAGAACGAGACGATGCCGCCCGTGAAGAACGCCATGGCAAGCGCGATGATGCCGGCCGCGAGGGAGAGGGCGTAGGCCGTCTGGCTGTTGGGGCCCGTCATGGGGGATCGATCGCGCGTCGGTCGTTTCAGCCTTGCCCTCCGTCGAGCGCCTTGCGGACCTCGCGCGCGATGGCCTGCGAGAGCGGCGGGGGAACGGATTCGCCCACCTGGTTGTAGGCGTCGTTCTTGCCGCCGTGGAACACGTAGTCGTCGGGGTAGCCCATGAGCCGCGCGTGCTCGCGCGCCGTCGCGAGGCGGTCTTGCGTCGGGTGGATGAAGCGGCCGAGTCCCTTGATCGTGGGCGCGAGGTCGTCCTTCGGAAGCCGCGTCCAGGACCCGTGCACGCGACCGTCCGCGGCGCGGTAATGGTAGATGCTCTCGCCCTCCTCGAGGTCCTTCATCGCGCGGCCGCGCTTGCCGCGCACGGGCACCTCGACGTGGTTCGGGAGGTCGACGTCGAGCGACTCGAGGTCGCCGATCGCCTCCCAGACGGGGACGCGGCGGCTCGACTTCGGCGGCGCGATGGGCACGTTCGAGACGAAGAGGCGCCGGCGGCGCGACGGCGTGCCGTGCTCCTCCGCGAGGAGGTCGTTGAAGTGGATCGTGTCGTAGCCGGCGCGCGCGAAGAGCATCCGGAGCTCGTCCTTGAGCGCGCCTTCCATGATCTGCGGCACGTTCTCCATCACGAAGACGCGCGGCTTGACGAGCTTGAGGAGCTTGATGTAGGCGAGCGTCATCGACCCCGCGGGATCCTTGTAGAGCCGGTCGAGGGGATCGACGCGGCGCGCCGCGTTCGCGACGGTAAAGCCCTCGCACGGGGGTCCGCCGATGAGCACGTCGGGCTTCGGGAAGTCCGTCTCGTCGACGTTGCGCACGTCCGCCTGCAGGACCTCGCCGACGGGCACGTTCGCCGCGTACGTCTCGCAGGCCGTGCGGAAGTTCTCGACCGCGGAGAGGATCTCGAACCCTTCCTCCGCGAAGCCGAAGCTGAAACCCCCGGCGCCCGCGAAGACGTCCACGACCGTGGCCACGTCCGCGGGTAGGTGGGCGTCGGATTTGAGGGTTTCCCGCCCGAAGGCTATTTGTCGCCTGGCGCGGGTCCTTCGGATCGATGGATGCCCTTGAGGTCCTTCTCGTCATCGAGGGCATCGCCGTCCTTGCCTTTGCGGCCTTTCTCCTGCGGCGCGGAAGCCGCACGGCCTCGACGGGGTTCCTCGCGGCGACGCTCGTCCTCTTCGGGGCCTGCGCCACGGGCACGGGTGGATCTCGACGCTCGCGCTGAGCATGCTCGGATGCCTGGGTTTCGCCTTCGCCGCCGCGTACCCCCATCGGGTCCTGACGACGCGGCGTCGCTGGTTCGTCGCCTGGTCCTTCACGCCGGCCCTCGCGTTCCTCATCGCTGTCGTCGCCTGGCCCGGCCTGATGGTGCGCGAAAGCGGATTCGCGACGCCGAGCGCGATGGAGGTCACGTTTCTCGTCACCGGCGTTTCCTACGCCTTCATGCTCGCCGTCTTCCTGCCCCGCTGGGTCCGACAGCCGGACGGGCCGATGCGCGCGCAGTTCTCCTTCGTCCTTCTGGCCCTCGCCTTCTGGGCGCTCCATGACGGGCTGAGCGGGGTCCACGCCCTCGCGTCCCATGAGATCGATCGACCAATCGCGTTGGCCAACGCCGTCGTTCACGCCGCGGGCGTATTCCTGGCGCTCGCCGTCGTCGGCCACTCTGCGCGACGCGTCCTCTCCCGCGCTCACGCGCCCGAGGATCGCGCGATGCTCGTGGCCTTCGGACTGACGGCTCCCTTCGCCGCCCTTCAATTCCTCGACCTGCCCTATCCCATGATGAGGGTCCATCTCGCGGTGGACGTCCTCGTGCTCCCGATCCTCGCGTACGGCGCCGTCCGGTACCAGATCCTCGACGTCGACATCGCGGTCAAGAGGGGGATCAAGCGCGGCACGCTTGGCGCGGTCGCCCTCGCGATCCTGCTCGTCGTGCAGCAGATGATCGAGCAGTACGTCGGGAGCGAGCAGGGCGTCGTCGTGGGCGGCCTGGTCGCGGGGCTCGCGATCTTCGCGGCGACCCCCCTCCAGCGCGCGGCGGAACGCTTGAGCGAGCGCGCGATGCCGAACGTCTCGGCGACCGAGAGCTACCTGAACTTCCGCCGGCTCGAGCTGTATCGCGTCGCGCTCGAAGGCATCCTCGCGGATGGCGTCGTGGAGACGACCGAGGTCCGGGTCCTGAAGGGGCTTCGCGAGGAGCTCGGCGTGTCGATGGAGGAGCACAACCTCCTCGAACGGCAGCTGCGCGAGAAGGCGGCTCGCGCGGTCGCGGCCTGATCACTTCGCGGGCAGGATCGCAGGCAGGATCCACACGAAGACGCCGAGCACGATGCCCGTGAGGCCCGCGAGCGCGAGGAGGCCCGCCGCGAGGTTGAACACGACGCCCTGCATCGGGCCGACGACGTAGAGCGCGAGGGCCGCAAGGAGGAGGCCGCCGAGCGCCACGAGGGCCCCGCGCAGGAGGCTCGCGCGGATCTCGGCCGGGGGGACCGCGGGGCTGGCCACGGGGCGGCCAGACGCGGGGCGCCACAAAACCCCTCCGGTGGCGCCGTCGCGAAGGGAAGGCTCAAGGCGCGCGGGCGGTCTCGGGATGCGATGGCCGACCCGGAGGCGAAGCAGGCGGAGGTCTCGCCCCCGCCGTCCGGGCCCCCGAAGGGCGGTCCGCCGCCCCCGGAGCAGATCCAGAAGACGGTGGACTGGCTCCAGGCGCGCTTCGGCGCATGGTACCGCGCGAACCCGCCCGAGATGCCGCCGCGGTACGGTCGCCGCGAGTTCGGATTCATGTGGCTCGCGAAGACGTTCATGCAGCGGCACGTCGCGTTCCCAACGCGGGCCGACCTCGCGCGCTTCCTCGTGGACCGCACCCCGGGCCACTGCTATTACTCGACGGCCTACTACAAGCGGCCGGACGCGCCCACGATGAAGGAGAAGGAGTGGCTCGGCGCCGACCTCATCTTCGACCTGGACGCGGACCATCTCGAAGGCGCCGACAAGCTCTCGTTCGAGGAGCAGCTCGGCGCGGTGAAGACGGAGGCCGTGAAGCTTCTCGAGGATTTCCTCCTCCCGGATTTCGGTTTCGAGCCCGAGGACATCCGCATCGTGTTCTCGGGCGGTCGCGGCTTCCACTTCCACGTCTCGAACGAGCGCGTGTGGCGGCTCGGCGCGAGCGAGCGGCGCGAGATCGTGGATTATCTCGAAGCGCAGGGTTTCGCGACGGATTCCCTCGCGATCGAGGCCACGCGCGACAAGGACAAGTTCGGCAACCGAACGAAATCCCTCGTCATCCCGAAGCCCACGGAGCCGGGCTGGCGCGGGCGATCGACGCGCGGCCTCCTCGCGCAACTCGCCCGCTACCGCGCGATGCCGGATCGCGATGCAGCCCGCGAGCTGCAGGAGTTCGAGGGGATCGGCCCGAAGAAGGCGGCCGCGATCGTCGCGGAGCTGCACAAGGAGGACGCAAGCGGCCTCTCCCCGCTCGAGATCGCGGCGGCGACGGGGGTCCTCGGCCACGGGGAACTCATGAAGCTCGCTTCCATCACCGAGCTTCGCGTCAGGGGCATCAACGACGAGATGGGCGAGTCGGACGAGCCGGTGACCGCGGACGTGAAGCGCCTCATCCGCCTCCCCGGGAGCCTGCACGGCAAGACGGGCCTCGTGGTGACGCCGGTCCCGATCGGGGGTTTCCGGGACTTCGAGCCCCTCCGGGACGCCGTCGCGTTCGGCGAGGAGCCGGTGGAGGTCGTGGTCTCGAAACCCGAGACGTTGACGCTCGGGACGACGCGATTCGAGATCAAGCCGGGCCTCCAGGAGCTGCCCGAGAAGGCGGCCATCTTCATGATGCTCCGCCGCAAGGCCTTGCTGCCGCTCGCGTGAAACCCTTATTTCTGAAGTCGCGCATGCGCGGACGAGTTCCATGCGCGCCCTTGCGATCCTTGTCCCGCTGCTCTTCCTCGCCGCCGGTTTCGCCGGCTGCCTCCAGCCCGATGCCCCCGCCCCGCCCAAGGACGACGGGAAGGGCGCCCCCGCCGCCGCGAAGGGCTGCGTCTCGTCGAAGGACACGAACGTGACGGCGAAGACCCCGACGTGGGTCCTCAACACGTCGAAGGGCGTCATGCGCATCACGCTCTTCTGCGAAGACGCACCGAAGACGACCCAGAACATCGTCGATCTCACGGAAGACGGCTATTTCGACGGCACGCGCTTCCACCGCGTCATCCGGGGCTTCATGAACCAGGGCGGCGACCCGCTTTCGAAGGACGACGCGCAGCAGAGCCGCTGGGGCACGGGCGGGCCCGGCTACCGCATCACGGACGAGTTCACCTGCAAGAACGGCACGATCGACGCGCGCATGAACGAGCCTCAGTACCTCCAGCGCCCGGGCGAGACGTACCGCTATCAGCCGTGCGGCGGCGCGCTGAAGTACAAGCACGACAAGCCCGGCGTTCTCAGCATGGCGAACTCGGGCCCGAACACGGGCGGCAGCCAGTTCTTCATCACGGCCGCCCCCGCGTCGCACCTCGACGGCGCGCATCCGATCTTCGGTCAGGTCGCGGACCCGGCAAGCCTCGCGGTGAACGACGAGATCAACAAGGTCCCGACGACGGGTCGACCCACGGACCGCCCGCTCTCGCCGGTGGATCTCAAGAAGGCCACGATCGAGTGGGCGTGAGGCGGATCGACCGCGCCCGGCGGTCTCATTCCGCCCTAACGTCGTAGGCGCGGCCGTCCTCGAGCACGAACGCCTCGCCGCCGAAATGCCCCTTCGCCTCGAGGAGCGAATCCTCGCGGCGCAGGTAGAACGGGACGTGGGCGAGCGCGAGCCGGCGCGCGCCGGCTTCGCGCGCAAGGCGACCGGCCTGGCCCGCGGTCATGTTGGTCGTCGCGACCTCCTTCCCGGCCTCGCGGTCGAGGAGGAGCGTATGCGCGACCACGAGGTCGGCGCCGCGCGCGAGGTCGACGAGGCCGGGGCGCGCGCCCGTGTCGGCGAGATACGCGAGCGCGGCGCCGTCCGCGTCCGCGCGCAACGCCACCGCGATGCAGCCGTGGCGCGCCTTCGCGAAGCGCAGGCGAAGGTCGCCGACCCAGGCTTCGGAACCCGCGCTCGCAGGCCGCATCTCGGCGAGGGCGATCGCTTTCGGGTCCATCGCGCGCCGGTCGAAGATGTCGCGGATGTGGCGCTCGGCGCCCGCGGGCACGAAGAACGGCGTCGGCCGGTCGAGCGACGCGAGGACGGGCAGCATGTCGGCGAACGCGTCGAGGTGCAGATGCGTCATGACGACCGCGTCGAGACGCGAACCCGCGAGGCGAAAGTGCGTCCCGTTCGTCGCGTCGAGAAGGACGCGGCGGCCCGCGGCCTCGAGGAGGTAGCTCGCGCCCGCCCCGAGGGGCAGGAGGAGCCGGCCGGAGTTTCCAAGAACCGTGACGCGCACGAGGATTCCTCGCCGCCCCGCCGCATAAGCCTTCGCGGAGCGGGCGAGGCTTGACGTGGGGGCCGCGCGTTCGCGGAGGCATGCCCTTCACGCTGCGCCGGACGGACGGCGCGACGCTCGTCGCAGGCAAGATCGTCGCGATCGGCAAGAACTACGCGGCGCACGCGCGCGAGATGGGGGGCGAGGCGCCCGCGGAGCCGATGTGGTTCCTGAAGCCGCGAAGCGCGCTCGTCCACTCCGGCGGGGCGGTGGAGATTCCCCCCGGCATCGGAAGCGTGCACCACGAGGTCGAGCTGGCGGCGATCGTCGGTCGCGACGTCCCGCGCGGGTCCGACGCGGGGACGGCGCTCGCGGCCCTCTGGGGTTACGCGCTCTTCCTCGACATGACGGCGCGCGACCTGCAGGCCGCCGCGAAGAAGGCCGGGAATCCTTGGTCGCTTTCGAAGGGCATCGACACGTTCGCTCCGATCGGGGAGGCCGTTCCCCCGGGGGCGATCGACCCGGGCTCGCTCGACCTCACGCTCGCCGTGAACGGCGCCGTGCGCCAGCGCGGCAACACGCGCGACATGGCGCACCCGGTCGGCGCGCTCCTCGCGTCCGTCCTGAGGCACGTCACCCTGGAAGCGGGCGACATCCTCGCGACGGGAACCCCCGAGGGGGTCGGGCCCGTTTCTCCCGGGGATCGCCTCGAAGCGCGCGCGCCGGGCCTTCCGCCCCTGGACGCGCGCGTCGTGGCCCGCGCCGCGTGAGCGCGCCGCACGCGCGAAACGGAACCCGTCAAGCGTCGAAGGCCGCGCGCCCGCCGATTGCGAATGAGTTATAGGGGGGAGCATGGTTCCTGGGGGTCGAGGATACTTGAAGCGGCGTCTTCCGGGGCGCCCTTCGGGGCCATGAAGCCGCGGCGGTCCGCGGCGGAGCTCGTCACCCGGAACATCTTCTTCTCACCCCGCTCGCCGAGCGGAAGCTCGGCGTGATCCGGGGGAAACCTTTGTCAGCCGGTTCCGCGTACGAGTGACGATGCCGGCCGAGGAGGTGTCGTACGAGGCGCTCATGAACCGATGGCGCCGGGAGCGTTCGACGCCCACCCTCACGAAGATCGATCCCGGCTTCTACCTCGCGCTCGAGGCTCATCTTCGCGCGCTCTCCGAGGACTACCAGCGCGAAAGCGGCGTCAACCCCGCGGCCCCGAAGGCCGTGATCCTCCAGGACGAGCTGCGCAATCTCCAGCGGGCGCGCGACGATTTCTACGACCTGCGCGAGAAGAAGATCGCGGTCGCGGCCCTCATCGGGGCGCGCGGCGGCAATCCCGACCGCGCGAACATGACGAAGGGCGAGCAGGAGCTTTTCGACGAGATCCTCCGCGCGTTCCGCGACGCGCGCAAGAATCTCCTGAAGCGCGGCGAGCGCGAGGCGGCGGTCGTGCCTCCGCCCCCGGTCTCCGCCCACGCGAACCCGGCCGCGCTCCTCGACGAGATGATGGCGACGACGCGCACGGGCCCCGAGCCCGCCCTCACCACGTTCCAGCCCGCCGAGGCCGCGCCTGCGGAGGCGGCGGCGCCCGCGCCGCACGAGCCGACGCACGCGCTCGTCCGCGTCACGACGGAGATCGAGCCGTTCGTCGCAAGCGACCTCAAGACGTACCAGCTCGCCGAGGAGGACGTCGCCTCGCTCCCGCGCGACACGGCGCGCGCGCTTGTCATGCGCGGAAAGGCCGAGCCGATCGGCTGGACGCTCACGCCCGCTTGATCAGAGCGAAACGCCGAGGTCGTCCGGCTCGCGGAACTCGACCTTGAGCGTGTTCTCCTCGTTGTAGGAGGCGCAGTCGAGATCCTCGAGGATGAGGAAGCCGACGTCGCCGAGGTCGTTCTCCTCGACGATGATGAAGAGCTTCTTCTCGCTCACCTCGTACCAGACCCGGACGAAGAAGGCGTAGGTGAAGGAGGAGTCGAGCCAGAGGAGGTGCTCGGTTTCGAGCCCGTCCTCGAGGGCCTCCTTGTGCGCCGTCTCGGCGAAGCGCTTGATGGTCTCGATCGTCTTGTCGTCCTGGAGCGCTTTGAGGATCTCGCGCTTGAGCCGCGGCTCATCCTCGAACTCCGGATTCCAATCCATCCTCCAGACGATCGATTCCATGGAGCCCGTTCATTCCATGGGGCTTCCTACACCATGAAGATTGTGTTGCATTCGCTGGATCAGAAAATGAAGCGTCCCGTACGATCGCTGGAACGGGTCCGGAGCGGTCCTTCAAACCGCTACAAGGGGCGGGCCGGGCGAGGGGTTAGACCGAAGAAACGGAGGTGACCGAGCAGGGCGGCCTTCGTGGTGACGTGCTCGTCGAAGGCGAGCGAGACGCGCTCGGACGCGAGGTCCACTTCGGCCGCGAGCACGCCTTCCTGGGCGAGCACCTCGTCGAGGATGGCCGCCTCGTCCGCTTCGCAGCGGAGCGTGTCGACCTCGAGCGCGACGCGCCTCATCCTGCCTTCCATCGGTCGCGCTCGATCATATAGGCGATGTCCGGATCGGGACGCGTGGCCCCCCTCGCGCCTGGTTTCGGACGTCAACAGGGGGACACGCGGCAGGCCGCGCAGGCGCACCGCCAGCCGGCGAAAAGCGTGGCCGGCGCCGCGCGCTCCGCGAGGGGCGCGCCGCAGAGCCGACAGGCGGCGCGCGCCGACCTCGCGACGGCCCCGTGGCCGCACGCCGTGCAGACCGCGAAACGGTGCGCGGCCGCGGCCATGCTCACACCTTCGGCTGCTGCTGCGTCACGCAGTGGATGGCGCCGAAGCCCCACACGAGCGGCTCGCAGTTGATCGGCACGATGCGCCGCGTCGGGAAGAGCTTCTTCAGCACGTCCACGGCCTCGGCGTCCGCATCGTGGCCGAAAACCGGGGCGAGCACGACGTTGTTCGCGATGTAGAAGTTCGCGTAGCTCGCCGGGAGCCGGCCCTCCTCGTCGCCGACGAAGTCGGGCATCGGGAGCGTCGCGACGTCGAGCCTGCGGCCGTCCTGGTCCGTCATCTCCTTCAGGCGCGCGAGGTTCGCCGCGAGCGGCGCGTGGTTCGCGTCCGTCTCGTCCTCTTCGATCACCGTCACGACCTTGCGGGGCGCGACGAAACGCGTGATGTCGTCGACGTGGCCGTCCGTGTCGTCGCCCTCGATGCCGTCGCCGAGCCACAGCACCTTGGAAACGCCGAGGTAGTCCCGCAGGTAACCCTCGATGTCCTCGCGCGAGAGCTTCGGGTTGCGGTTCTTGTTGAGAAGGCATTGCTCCGTCGTGAGCACCGTGCCCGCGCCGTTCACGTCGAGCGAGCCGCCTTCCATCACGATGCCCGGCTCGAAGAGCGGCGTGCCCGCGGGGAAGAGGTGCCGAACCCGCTGCGGGATGTCGTCGTCCGGGAGGAGCGCGTCGTACTTGCCGCCCCAGGCGTTGAAGATCCAGTCGGTCGCGGCGAGCCGGGGCTCGGGACCGCCGGGGCGCGTGAGGAAGATGGGGCCGTAGTCGCGGATCCACGAGTCGGCGGTGGGGACGAGGTGCAGGCGCACGCGCCCCTCGTCGACGCCGCGCGCGCGGAGGCGTTTCGGCACGCTCGCGAGGAGGTTTTCGTCCTTCACGAGGAGCTCGACGCGCTCGTGCGGCGCGAGCGCCTCGCAGAAGTCGAGGAAGATCTCCTCGACCTGCGCCACGCGGTCGGGCCAGGTGATCGGGTCGTGCGGCCACGCGAGCCACGTGGCTTCGTGGGGCTCCCACTCGGCCGGCATGCGGTAGCCCATCGCGCGGGGGGTCGTCGGCGTCATGCGGATGCCTCAGTCAAGATAGCGCGAGGTGATCGGTCCGTAGGCGTCGATGCGGCGGTCCCGCAGGAAGGGCCACCCCTGCCGGGTGCGCTCGATCGCGCCGAGGTCGAGCGTCGCGAGCACGACCTCCTCCTTGTCGTCGGAGCCCTTCGCGAGGATCGTCCCGAGCGGATCCGACACGAAGCTGCGGCCCCAGAAGACGAGATCGTCCTCGACGCCGATGCGGTTCGCGACGGCCACGTAGACGCCGTTCGCGACGCCGTGCGCGCGCTGGATCGTTTCCCACGCCTGGTGCTGCTTGTCGGGGATGCCGTCCGGCTCGCCCGGCCAGTAGCCGATCGCCGTCGGATAGAACAAAATCTCGGCGCCCGCGAGCGCGGCGAGGCGCGCGGCTTCGGGGTACCACTGGTCCCAGCACACGAGGACGCCGATGCGGCCCTTCTTCGTGTCGAAGGCCTTGAAGCCGAGGTCGCCCGGCGTGAAGTAGTACTTCTCGTAGAAGCGCGGGTCGTCGGGGATGTGCATCTTGCGGTACTTGCCGACGAACGTGCCGTCCGCGTCGATGACCGCGGCCGTGTTGTGGTACACGCCCGCCGCGCGGCGCTCGAACAGGCTCGCGACGATGACGACGCCGCGCGCCTTTGCGACCTTCGCGAGCGCGTCGGTCGTGGGGCCCGGGACGCTCTCCGCGAGGTCGAAGTTCGCGGGGTCCTCCGTCTGGCAGAAGTACTTCGTGAGGAACAGCTCCTGCAGAAGCACGATCTCCGCGCCCTTGTCCGCGGCCTGCCCGATGAGATCGATCGCGCGCTTGAGGGACGAGGCGGGCTCGTCGCGCGCCTGCATCTGCACGAGGCCGACCGTGACCTTCCGCTCCTTCGCGTTCGCCATGGCTCGTCTCCCGACGGACGAGCGATGGCGGGTTTCGGAGTTTAAGGTTTCCCCGGGGACGGCTCCAGCCAACCGACGAGTCCCCGTTCCTCGTCCGTTCCCGGGATCAGGTTGTCGAGCACGAGCGCCCAAAGACCCGAGACCATCATGGGCGTCGCGAGGAACGTGTTCGCGAGGACGCGGACGCCCGTTTCTCCCGCCTCGATGGGATTCTCGCGCACGTAGGCGGGCAGCGCGAGGCCGAGGAGGAGCGCGGTGCCGATGATCGCCTCGTTGCGGGAGGTCGTCACGCGCGCCCTGAGGACGAGCCGGAGCCCCGTCATCACCAGCACGCCGAAGACGACGAGGTAGACCGCGCCCAGGATCGATCGCGGGACGGCCCCGAGCGTGGCGCCGAGCTTGCCGAAGATCCCGAGCGCGATCAGGATCGCGCCCGCGAGCACGCAGACGAAGAGGCTCGCGACGCCCGTGAGCCTCACGACGCCGACGTTCTGCGAAAAGGAGCTGGTGGCGGTGCCTCCGAGGATCGCGCTCAGGGCGCTCGCGAGCCCCTCGGTCGCGATCCCGCGGCTGATCCTGCGCGGCGACGGCGTCTCGACCCCGCTCGACCGGGCGACCGCGAGGTAATCGCCGAAGGACTCGAAGATCGTCGCGAAATAGGGGATCGTCATCGCCAGGATGAAGCCCACGTCGAACCGGGGCGCGCCCCACGCGAAGGGCGTCGGCGCCTGGAACCAGGGCGCGGCCGCGATGGCGCCGAAATCGACGTGGAGCGCGTGGCCGGCGCCGAACCATCCCAGGGCCGTGCCGGCCGCGGCCGCGCCGTAGCCCACGATCACGGCGAGGAACACGGCCATGGTCCGGGCGGTGGTCCCGAACGCGAAGCTGAAGACGAGGACGAGGACGAAGACGGCGATCGCGACGCCCCACGCGTCGCCGATGAAGTCGTTGACGAGCGGCCAGAGCCCGAGGCCGACCATCATGATCACGATGCCGACGGCGATCGGCGACACGAAGCGCCGCAGCCTCGGGATCACGTTGCCGAAGCCGATCGCGGCCTCCATCACGCCGCCGACGAGGAGCGCGCCGACGATGTACTGCATCGTGAGCGTCGCGTCCTGGAAGAGCGCCACGCCGACCGATCCGAGCGCGAGGTAGGCGGGAAGGTGTCCCGAGGTCGAGCCCTGGATCACGGGGAGGCGGACCCCCCAGCGCACCTGCGCGATCGTGGCGATGCCCACGGCGACGTTGATGATCCCCACGAGTCGGCCGATGGCGGCGTCGTCGAGGCCTATCGTGGTGCCGATCACGACCGCGCCCGTGATGCTCCCCACGATCATCGCGAAGATGTGCTGGAACGCATACACGACGGCGCGCCCCGTGGGTGGGCGCTCGTCGAGGCCGTAGACCACGCGGCCTTCCTCGTCGCCGCCGGCCGCGACGGAGCCGCTCACGACGACCCGGACGGCTCGCGTCGCACGCCCTTGCCCTGGCGCGCCAGTCCGGCCTCCTCGAGCCCCTGGATGAAGGAAGCCGAATCGGAGACCCAGCCGAAGACGCCGCCCTGCATCTTGATCATCTTGACCGCGGCCTCGTAGTTCTTGTCGTCCGTCGCGCCGGTGCAGTCCTTGAGGAGCATGCACCAGAATCCGAGGTCGTTGGCCTGCGTCATGATGGTGTCCACGCACACGTCCGTCGTGATGCCCGTGATGACGAGGTGGGTGATGCCCTGGTTCTGGAGCCTCATGAAGAGCGTGCTCACGGCGAGCGCCCCCTTCCCGGCCTTGTCGACCACGATCTCGCCGGGAAGCGGGTAGAGCTCGTCGATGATGTCCCAGTTGGTGTCGCCGCGCACGAGCAGTCGACCCAGGCCGCCTTCGGGGGCTTCGCCGATGCCGACGCCGTTGCCGATGATCTTGCTCCTGAGAAGCTTGTTGTACGGGGCGTCGCTCAGGTCCGGCAGGTGGCCTTCGCGCGTGTGCACGACGGTGATGTCGGTGCCCCGGACGGCCTCGAGCGACCGCTGGATGGGGGCGATCGCGCGGGCGGTGTTCTCGAGCGGGTAACCCATGACGTCCACGTACCCGCGGTCGCCCGCGAAGTCGATCTGCATGTCGATGCTCAGGAAGGCCGTGCGGCCGGAATCGAACTCGAGATGCGACGTTTCGCCGAAGTCGGGGCTGTCCTCGCACTTGACCTTGAAAAGCGTCCCCTTGGGCGGGCCGTAGAGCCACGTGGGGACCTTGAACGTCCGCGTCTCCATGAACGACTCGTAGCCCTTGCGGACCTGCTCGAGAACGCGCTCCCGGCCGGCGTCCATGAAGGCCTCGTAGGTCTTCTGTCCGGGGCGCGGCGTCGCGCCGGGCCGGTGCTCCTCCGCTTCGCTCGATCCGCCCTGCCTTTTCGTTGCCTGGGTTTCCTTCGCCATGTCCAGTCCTCCTTCCGTCGTCATCGCGCGGTGGTCCCGCGATCCCCGCGCGCCGGTCGATCGGGCGCCCCCGATTCCTGGCGCGGCGTAGAACGCCGCGGCTTCGTCTTGCGCAGGATGACCTGCTCCATCACGATGACGAAGAGAATGACGCTGATCACGGGGTTCGAGAGGACCGTGGTGACGAGCGTGGGGACCCCCGACCAGGCGCCCTCGGGCAGGAGATAGAGGCCGAGGGCGAGGAAGACGGAGAAGCCCACGAGCGTCTGCTCGCGGCGTCCGAACTCCGGCGCGTCGGCCATCATCGAAGCCCCGATGCCGATGACGGTCGAGGCGACGCCGAGGAGGACGGCCCCGGCGATGGGGCCCGGCATGGCCGCGAGGAAGCCGCCGACGGGACCGAGAAACGCGAGGAGGATGAACACGACCGCCGCGACGATGATGAACGCGCGGGCCGCGACGCGCGTGAGGAGGACGATCCCGAGATTCTCGCCGTACGCGACCGTGGCGGGAACGCCGAGAACTCCGGCGAGGCCGGTTTCGACCGCTCCGAGGATCGCGAACGAGCGGCGCTCGCGACGGGGCGGCACCTCCTCGCCGACGACGTCGGCGTAGCCTCGGAGATTCCCGAAGAGGTTGAGCGCCGCCATGAGGTTGACGACGAGCATCACCGCGAGAAGGTCGAGCGGCGGCATCGCCAGGCCGTAGGGGAAGAGGGCGGGGAGGACGAAGGTCGGCGCGGCCGCGGAAAGGCTCCAGTCGAGCGCGCCGGTCGCCGCGAAGACGAGGTACCCGAGGCCGATGATGAGGAGCGGCGCGAGCGTGGCCGCGAGGCCACGTCCACGGATCGAGAGCGCCGCGCCGCCGACGGCGAGCGCGAGGCCGAAGGCGAAGGGCCACCCGAAGCCGAGGGCCGCGAGCTGCTCGAGGCCCACGCCCGCGATCGCGAGGCCGACCGTCAAGACCATGCTTCCGAGCACGAGCGGGCTCCACACCTTCCGGACGAGACCGAGGACGCCGACGAGCCCCAGGGCGGCGACGGCGATGCCCGTGATCGCCTGGGCGGTGAACGCCTGGAGCGCGTATTCGCGTCCTCCGGCCGCAAGCGCCGCGACGATTGCGAGGGACGGGATGATGTTCGGTCCAGAGACCATCGCGAAACGATGGCCCGCGAGGGCCTGCGCGAGCGTCCCGACGCCGATCGTCAGGACGATCGCCGACATGTAGGCGGAGAACTCGGCGCCTTCGAATCCAAGGCCGAGCCCGACGATCGCGTAGCCCCACACGACCGCGTAGAACATCGTGACGACCCATTGCAGGCTGTAGAGGCCCCAGTCGAACGCGGATCTCGGCTTCTCGTCGGGCGCGTAGACGAGATCCGCATCCGCCATCGGGCGAGCGACGGTCATCGCGTGCATAGGGGTGTCGCCTCGCCGAAGCGCGCTGCCGGATTTGTCACGGACGCCACAGGAGGGTCAAGCGCCGCGCGCGGGCGCCGGGGAGAGGCGTCGGTCGAGCCAGTCGACGGCGGCCTCGGCGACGCGGTCGAGCGTCCCGGGCTCCTCGAAGAGGTGGCCCGCGCCCGGGATCACGGTCAACGCCGTTTCGCCCGGGATGTCCGCGAGGGCGCGGCGGTTGAGGTCGAGCACCGCATCGTCGCGCGCCCCGACGACGAAAAGCGTCGGCGCCTCGACGCGCGGAAGGGAGGCGGCGGCGAGGTCCGGTCGGCCGCCGCGCGACACGACGGAGGCGACGTCGCCGGGCCGCTCGGCGGCTGCGATGAGCGCCGCCGCTGCGCCCGTGCTCGAGCCGTAGAGCGCGACGGGGAGGCGCGACGTCGAAGGCTCGCGCCGGCACCAGTCGACGACCGCGACGACGCGGTCCGCAAGCCGCGGGACGTCGAAGCGGAGGTGATGCGTCACGGCGTCGACGGCGGCCTCCTCGCGCGCGAGAAGGTCGAAGAGGAGCGTCGCGTAACCCGCTTCGCGGAAGCGCTCGGCGACGGCCCGGTTGCGCGCGCTCGCGCGGCCGGAGCCGGAACCGTGGGCGAAGACGACGAGACCCTTCGCGCGGGAAGGCATCGCGAGGTCCCCGTCGAGGACGCGATCGGCTGCGGGGATGGACACGGCGCGCGTGCCCTCGGACCCCGGGGGGGCGAGCGCGTCCATCACCTCCTTGTCCGTCGTCTGAGTGAAGTCGTCGTACCAGAGGCCGACGGCGCGGAAGTGGTGCGGCGCTTCGAGGCAGACGACCTCGTCGGCCTCGCGCTCGAGGCGCGCGATCGCTTCCGGCGAGGCGACGGGGATGGCGAGCACGACCTTCGAGGCACCGCCCGCGCGCAAGGACCGCACCGCCGCCGTCGCCGTCGCGCCGGTCGCAAGCCCGTCGTCCACGACGAGCGCGACGCGGCCGCGGACGTCGGGCGGCGCGTTTTCGCCCCGGTATCGCGCAAGACGCCTCTTCATCTCGTCCCTCTCCGCGGCCACGATCTCCTCGAGGTCGTCGCGGCCCACCCGCAAGGCCGAGACGAGGCGCTCGTCGACGACCCGAACGTCGCCCGGCGCGATCGCGCCGAGGGCAAGCTCGCGCTGCGATGGCGCGCCCAGCTTGCGCGCGACCGCGACGTCGAGCGGCGCGCCGAGCGCGTCCGCCACCGCGCGCGCCACCACGACGCCGCCGCGCGGGATGCCGAGGACGAGCGGGTCCTCGGTGGAGAACCGGTCGAGGACCCTGGCGAGGCGGCGGCCCGCGTCGCGGCGGTCGGTGAACGGCATTCAGCAGTCCTCCGAGGCGCGCATTTGTATCCCTGGACCGAACGGGGCGCGCGGGGCCGATGAACGTTCTCGCCGGGATCAAGGAAGCGGCCAGTGCCTACTTGCCGGATCGCCCCGCAAACGATGGATCATGTGGGGTCCACTGCTCGCCCTCATCGGAGGCATCGCTTACGGCTATCTCTCGCCCGGACGGGAGGACAAGTCCCGGCTCTTGGTCAAAGGCTTCCTCATCGGCCTCGTGATCGCGGTCGTGCTTTCGATCCTGGGCGCGATCTTCGGCGCGAACCCGCTTGGCCTGGGCGGCGCCGGATTCATCGACCTCATCATCGCGACGCTGGTCATCGTGCTCGCGTTCGTCGTGGGCGTCTGGATCGGCGACGCCTTCGAGAACCGCGAGGCGAAGAAGCCGTCGCCCCCGCGGACCGTCTGAGCCTGATCGCCTGGACCCGGTCCCGCCGGGCCGGGGGCGGGCCCGGCGGGCACCCCCTTCCCGGCCAGCAAGCCTTTTATAAGGCACCCCGCCTTCGGAGCGCTTGCACCCGACGTCCGCCCACGGCCGGTCCGTTTCCGGTCGAGGGCGTTCCGAGCGGAAAGGCGGGCTCCGGCCCGACCGATGCGAACCCGACGGGCTCCGGCTCGCGGGCATCGTTCCCCGGCGACGCGTCGCGGAGCACCGGTGATAACCATGATCCGACCCCGCATGATCCAGCGGTACTGCCCGTCGTGCAAGAAGCACACGGAGCAGGAAGTCGAGCGCGTGAAGAAGCGCAAGGCGAGCGAACTGAAGCAGGGCCAGCGGCGTTTCCGCCGCGTCACCTCGGGTTACCGCGGTTTCCCGCGCCCCAAGCCCGAAGGCCGCGAAAAGGCCACGCGCCGCGTCGCGCTCCGCTACCGCTGCAAGGCCTGCAAGAAGGCGAACCAGGCCCCGTGCCTGCGCGCGAAGAAGTTCGAGCTCAAGGAGTGAGACGATGCCGCGCCAGACCACCTCCAAGTTCGTCAAGGCCAAGTGCCCGGACTGCTCGAACGAGCAGGTCGTTTTCAACAAGCCCGCGATGGTCGTGAACTGCCTCGTCTGCGGGGCCGTTCTCGCCGAGCCCGCGGGCGGCCTCGGCAAGTTCCGCGCGGAGCTTGTCGGCGAAGTCCAGTAGGCCTTCGCGTTCCCCGGTCCTCGCGACCGGGGCTCTCTTCTCTCCATTTCATGCCCCGAGCGCGCGCTTGGCCGCGTCACGACGCCGCGACGAGCGCGGCGCCGCACTCCGCGCACAGGGCGGCGTCGGACGGGATCGCGGAGCGGCACGCATCGCAGAAACGGGTCGGGGCGCGCGCGACGGTCATCCGCCGGCGCTTCGCGCGCCGCGTGACCACTCCGGCCACGGCCGTCGATCCGCCCGCCACCGCGACCATGACGCCCGCGGCGGCCCAGAGCCTCGCGCCGACGTATTTCGGGTTCATGATCCCGTACTCGCGGAATCCGGGACAACCCGGGTTCGTGTAGCACTCCAGGATCGCCCGCGCCTCGACCTCGGCCAGGGCGAGGAGCAGGAGTCCCGCGAGGAAGGCGGCGACGCCCGCGGCGACGAAGGGGCGCGACATCGCGGGGGGCGTGGGCGGCGCGCGGGATCAATCCGCGCGCACCGTGCGCGCATCGGGCCTTGCGCGGGCCCGGTTCGGCAAGCCGCAGGTATTTATACGACCCCGCTGTCTTGGAGCCATCCCCCGGGCCCGCGGCCCCGCCGTCCGCCCGGAGATTCACGCTCATCGAGGCTCTCGTCATGGTGAAGAAATCCAAGTTCCCGGAAGAAGGCGAACTCGTCGTCGGCACCGTCAAGGACGTCAAGGGCTTCGGCGCGTTCGTCAACCTCGACGAGTACCCCGGCCGCGAGGGCTTCATCCACATCGCGGAGGTCGCCGCCGGCTGGGTCAAGTACGTGCGCGACCACGTGCGCGAGAACCAGAAGGTCGTGTGCAAGGTCGTGCAGGTCGACCAGGGCCGCGGCCACGTCGACCTCTCGCTCAAGCGCGTCAACGACCACCAGCGCCGCGAGAAGATCAACGAGTGGAAGAACGAGCAGAAGGCCGACAAGCTCTTCGAGATCGTCGCGCAGCGCGCCTCCGTCCCCGTCGAGCAGGCCTGGGAGAAGTACGGCTTCTCGCTCGCCGAGAAGTTCGGCTCCATGTACCGCGCCTTCGAGGCCGCGGCGATGAACGAGGACATGCTCGTGGAAGAGGGCTTCGAAGGCCCCTGGACGACCCATTACATGGAGGTCGCGCGCGAGAACATCGCGATCCCCTTCGTCGTCATCAAGGGCTTCGTGCAGCTCGAGACCCCGAACCCCGACGGCATCGAGGACCTCAAGGCCGCGCTCGAGAAGGCCGGCGAGAGCGAGTTCGAGGACGTCGAGATCGCGATCCAGTACGTCGGCGCGCCCCGCTACCGCATCCGCGTGAAGGCCCCGGACTACAAGGTGGCCGAGGAGCAGCTCCGCGAAGCCGCGGACCGCGCGATCAAGATCATCGCGAAGCGCGGCGGCAAGGGCGAGTTCCAGCGCGGCGAAGCCGAGGCGTGAACGTGATCGAGCGGTGCCCGCAGGGCCACGGCTACACGCTCAAGGCGACGTGCCCGACGTGCGGCGCGAAGGTCGTGCGCGCGGGTCCCGCGAAGTATTCTCCGGAGGACCCTTATGGGGCCTACCGGCGCAAGCTGAAGCTCCTCGACCGGAGCGAGAAGGCGAGGTGACGCTCATGGACGAAGTCAACGTGACGTGGTTCGAGAGGCCCCAGCTCAAGGAGCCCATCTTCATCGAAGGCCTCCCCGGCGTGGGCAACGTCGGCAAGCTCGCGGCGGACCACCTCATCGAGGAGCTCGGCGCGAAGAAGTTCGCCGAGATCCACTCGCGCCACTTCCCGCCCCAGGTCCTCGTGCTCCCCGACGGCACGGTGCGGCTCGTGAACAACGAGCTGTACTACTACAAGGCCGAGAACGCGGAGCAGCAGGACCTCGTCATCCTCATCGGCGACTACCAGGGCCTCACGGCCGAAGGGCAGTACGTCCTCGTGGACGCCATCCTCGACCTCGTGGGCGGCCTCGGCACGAAGCGCCTCTACACGCTCGGCGGCTACGGCACCGGCAAGATGCAGGAGAAGCCGCGCGTCCTCGGCGCCGCGACCGACAAGGACCTCGTGAAGGAAATGAAGAAGCGGAACGTCGTGTTCCGCAAGAACGAGCCCGGCGGCGGCATCGTCGGCGCGAGCGGCCTCATCCTCGGCATGGGGAAGCTGCGCGGCATGCGCGGCGTGTGCCTCATGGGCGAGACGAGCGGCTACCTCGTCGACCCGAAGAGCGCGCAGAGCGTGCTCGAGGTGCTCTCGGCGCTCCTCAAGGTCAAGGTCGACTTCAGCGACCTCGAATCGCGCGCGGAGCAGATGGACAAGCTCGCGCAGCAGCTCAAGGAGCTGGAGAACGCGGCCGAGGCGCCGAGCGAAGAGGACCTCCGCTACATCGGGTGAAGGTTACGAGTCCTACGGCGTGATCGTCCTCAAACCCTGGCGTTCGGCTTCAGTGAGCATGCGTCGGTCATAGCTCACGATAGAAGCTTTGTGAAGCGTGGCCACGGCAAGGTAGCTCGCATCATACCCTGAGAGATGAGGCATCCAGGGGAATACGTGCCGCGCGGCGTTGTCATCGAGGTCGATTCCGTCCAAGATCTCGTCGAGCCGCCGGGCCCACCACTTCGCAGCTTCTCGTTTTGCTCCCGGGGCTTCGATATTGGATGCGAGAAGGTGCGCCATCTCGTAGCCGAGCAGCGCCGGGGCCCCGAAGGTCGACCCGCGCTGGACTTCCGCGACGTACCATGCGCGGAATGCTTCGCTTTCGATTTCCTCGAGAAAGAGCTTCGCGAGGGCGCTTGCATCCACCACGAAATCAATCGGGTCACCGGGAGCGCCCATCACGAAGCCTCCGGATCTGCTCGATCGAAGGAATGGAGGGTTTGCGGGCGACTCTCGCGAGCTTCGCGACGTTCTCCGCGACACGGGCCTTGCGCAGTTCAGCGGCGAGTCCCTTTCTGCAGGCTTCGCTGACGTTGATCCCGAAACGGCGCGCCTCAGCCAGGTCTTCCGCCTCGATGCGGACGGAAATCGTGGACACAAGGCCCTATGGAATGCCCGCATGTATATATCCGCTGTCCATATGTGGCGTCCATACGATGGACGGCCGCGGGCTATCGCCAAAATCAGGTTTGGCCGAATCCCGCGCGGGGCCGCGGCCCCCTAGGGCGGGCGGCGCGCAAGCGGGGCCTCCAGGGCCTCGAAGGCCGGGAGTGTCGCCGCCGCGCGGGATCGGATGGCCGTCATTCCTCAAGGACGGGATATGAACGCATCGGGAACGGACGTGTGCCGGACCCAGCGTCCCGGAAGTTCGCGCAAGCGCGCCCTCCGAGAGATGAACGCGGGTTTGGGTCGGGGGTCCAGGGGGCGGCAGCCCTGGTCAACGGGCGGAGTCCAGAGGAGGGGGCGGACAGCCCCCTCCTCTGGCACGGAGTCGCACAGCGCCGCAGCGCTGTGCGACGGAGCGCCCGCTGAAGGCCCCGAACCCAACTGTGCTAGTATCTCCGCGCTCCGCGCTCGAAGATCGCCCGCATCGCCTTGACGCCCGCCTCGGGCACCGCCTTCGCGCCGCCCGCCGCCTCCGCAAGGAGCACCACGCGCGCGAGGTGCTCGACGTGCTCCATCGCGCCCATCGCCTCGTCGAGCGTGCGGCCCACGGTGACGGCGCCGTGGTTCGCCATGAGCGCCGCGACGCCGGTCGCGCCGAGCGCGCGCGCGACGTGCTCGCCCACGGCCGCGTCGCCGGAGGGCGCGTAGTCCGCGCACGGCACCTCGCCGCCGAGGAACGCGAGCGATTCGTCGAGCACCGGCGGAATCGGCTTGCGCGCGACGGCAAAGGCGGAGGCGTGCGGCGGGTGCGCGTGCACGATGGCCTGAACGTCGGCGCGGGCGCGGTACACCGCGAGGTGCATGCGATGCTCGCTTGATGGCGGGAGGCCACCCACGTGGCGGCCGTCGGCGAGGACGACAACGGACAGCTCCTCGGGACGCAATCGGTCGTACGGCACCGCGGCGGGTTTCACGAGCATGCGGTCCCCCATGCGGACGCTGAGGTTGCCGCTCGTGGCGTGGTTGAGGCCGCGCTCGTACAGTCGGTTGCCGGCCGCGACGAGCGCGACCGCGCCGGTGGGCTCCATCGCGCGGGCGAGCGCGCCGCGAGGGCTTGAAACGTGGTGCCGCGCGAAGTCCTCGCGCGCGGTTTCCGGAACCTCCATCTTTATCAACATCCTCCCGCGTCCCCTGGGACGGTATCGTCATGCCCTGGATCGAGATCGTGAACGAGAGCGACGCCGTCGGCCCCGAGCGCGAGGCGTACGAGGCCGTCACCAAGCGCCGCGGCGCGCTCGCGCACATCTGGCAGGTCCAGGGCCTCCTCCCGGGCGCGCTCACGGCGAACCTCGATCTCTACGAGGCGCTCGCGTACCGCGAGCAGGGCCTCTCGCGCCGCGAGCGCGAGATGATGGGCCTCGTCGTGGCGAAGATGCTGAACGGCGGCTACGCGTTTACGCACCACGCGGACGCCCTCGGCCGCCACGTGAGCGAACCGGGCCTCGTCGCGCGCGTCGCGGGCGACTGGCACCAGGCGCCGATCACGCCGCGCGAGCGCGCGATCCTCGGATACGCGACGAAGCTCACCGAGTCGCCCTCGACCGTGACGGAGCGCGACGTCGAGGTGCTTCGCGAGGCCGGCCTCTCGGACGACCAGATCCTCGAGGCCTGCCTCCTGACGGGCTACTACAACCTCATCAACCGGGTCGCGCTCGGCCTCGGCGTGGAGCGCGACGACGCGGCCGCGCCGTACCGTTACTGATCAGGCCGCACCTTTAATAACGGCCTCCCCGATCGGCGCGGCGTCGCGGTGATCGGATGGAGTACCGGATCGAGAAGGACACGCTCGGCGAGATGAAGGTCCCGAAGGACGCCCTATGGGGCGCCCAGACGCAGCGGGCCGTCGAGAACTTCCCCGTGAGCGGTCAGCCGATGCCCGCGGACTTCGTCCACGCGATGGGCCTCGTCAAGCTCGCGGCCGCCCGCGTGAACCGCGGCCTCGGCCGCCTCGACGCGAAAGCCGCCGAGGCGATCGAGCGCGCCGCGCGCGAGGTCGCGGACGGCAAGCTCGACGCGCAGTTCCCGATCGACGTCTTCCAGACCGGCTCCGGCACGTCGTCGAACATGAACGCGAACGAGGTCATCGCGACGCGCGCGACCGCGATCCTCGGCTCGAAGGTCCACCCGAACGACCACGTCAACATGGGCCAGTCGTCGAACGACGTCGTCCCGACCGCGATGCACGTGGCCGCCGTCCTCGTCATCGAGAAGCAGCTCATCCCCGCGCTGAAGCACCTCCACGCCGCCCTCGACGCGAAGGCGCGCGAGTTCGACCCGATCGTGAAGATCGGCCGCACGCACCTCCAGGACGCGGTCCCGATCCGCCTCGGCCAGGAGTTCGGCGGCTACGCCACCCAGGTCGCGCGCTCGATCGAGCGCATCGAGGCGACGCTCCCGCACATGCGCGAGCTCGCGATCGGCGGCACGGCCGTTGGCACGGGCCTCAACGCGCACCCCGAGTTCGGGAGCCGCGTCGCGGCCGAGCTCACGCAGGCGACGGGCACGAAGTTCGTCGAGGCCAAGAACCACTTCGAGGCGCAGGGCGCCCAGGACGGCTACGCGTGGACCGCGGGCGCGTTCGCCGCGACGGCCGCGTCGCTCATGAAGATCGCGAACGACGTCCGCCTCCTCGCGAGCGGCCCCCAGGCGGGTCTCGGCGAGATCATCCTCCCCGCGGTCCAGCCGGGCTCGTCCATCATGCCCGGGAAGGTGAACCCGGTCATCTGCGAAAGCGTGGTGATGGCCGGCGCCCAGGTCACGGGCAACTGCCACGTGGTCGTGATGGGGGCGCAATGGGGCCAGCTCGATCTCAACACGATGCTCCCCGTGATGGCGCGCAACCTCCTCGAGAGCGCGCACCTTCTCGCGAACGCCTCGCGCATGTTCGTGGACCGATGCATCGCCGGCATCAAGGCCGACGAGGCGCGGTGCGAGAGCTACATCGAGAAGTCCATCAGCATGGCGACGGCGCTCAATCCCCTCATCGGTTACGAGAAGGCCGCGGCCATCGCGAAGGAATCCTACAAGACGGGCCGTACCGTGCGCGACCTCGCCTACGAGAAGTCGGGTCTCACGAAGAAGCAGGTCGACGACGCCCTCGACCCCCGCCGCCAGACGGAGCCCGGCGGCGAGGGCGCGGCGGGCGGCTGATCACAGCCTGTCGTGCGACTCCCGGTAGCCTCGCTCCGCGCTGCGGGCCTCCGACTTGGCCTCCCGAGCGACCTCGCGAGCCGTCTCGGCGGTCTTGCGGACGGCCTGGCGCGCGGCTTCCGGGTCGGCCTGCTCGGCGTAGCCCTCGAGCGCGCCCGAGGCGCCGGCCATGGCGCCGCCCACGCGGCGTTTCATGGACTCGCGAAGCTCGGCCGGCGATCGGCCGCGCATCTCCTCGCGCACGCCGCGCGCGGCTCGCGTCGCCCCTTGCCGCACGACCTCCATCGGATCCCGCCGCGCGTGCGCGGCGGTGTCGGTTGCGATCGCGCCCTGCCCGCCGCTCGGCATCTCGCTTTTCGCCTCGTTCGCGACGGCGCGCGCGGCGGCGGCGGTCTTCCGGGCCGCCATCCCGGCGGCGTGGGGGTCGAACCCCTCGGCGTATCCTTCGAGCGCGCCCGTCGCGGAGGCCGTGACTTTCGCGGCGGCCTCCTTGGCGCGTTGGCGGATCTCCTCGGGAGACCGACCCTTGAGCGCCTCGTCGAGGCGGCCCATCATGTCCTTCTTTCCCATGCCCTGCTCGTGCTCGAGGCGTTCCCAGCTTTCAGGCCGGGGATCGCCCACGTGCGTTCCCATTCTCCTTGGATGCTCGTCCATGTCGATACCTCACCTCGCGCCCGCGCCGGGCCGGTTGAATCGCTCGACGGGTCGCGTGATCGATCGGATCTCCTCGCGCGCGGCCGCCACGCCGCGTTCGACGCGCGCCTTCGCGCGGTCGATGCCACGGTTCGCGAAGGCGTAGGCGATCGCCGCGATGATGGCGTACACGAGTGCGAGCACGATCGCCCCCCAGGGGAACCCGAGGACGTCGTCGAGCACGCCCGCGAAGGCCGCCGTGAGGAGCGCGAACGTGGTGACGGCGAACAGCGCGGCCACCGCGTAGGCCGCGAGCGCGCGGCCGGCGCGTCGCGCGGCCGCCTTCGAGGTGGCGCGCGCCTCGTAGGCGACGGCCGAGGCCGCGCGCGACGCGCGGTCGGCCGCCGTTGCGACGGCATTCGCCGCGTCCGCAGCGCGCGCTGCGGCCGATTCGGCGGCCCGCGAGGCCGCGGCCTCGCCGCGCTCGACGAAGGAAGGGCCTGATTCCATTGTCTGCGTCGACCCGCCCGCGAAGCCCCCGAGCTCGACGCGGGCCTCCTGTGTGCGTTCGACGGCGGCGCCGACCACGGCGGGCAGGGACCCGTTCCGGGACTCCTCGGCGAATCCCTCGGCGGCCCCGCTCAAGGCGGCGAGCAGCTTTTCGGGGAGGGTCGCGTCCGGGTCGCGCATCCGCGCGTCTGTCGCAAGGCGGCGCTCTTCGTGCTCCCGGCGTACTTCGCGCTCGTCCATCGGACGACGCTCGCCACCGCGGTGGGGATGTACGTTGTGCCCGCGTCTTCGGTCCGGCAAGTGTTTTGGCCCGGGAACCGATGTCGCGGCGTGTCCCGCATCAGCACCGGCACGGGCGACGATGGAACGACGGGGCTCGTCGACGGGTCCCGCCTCCCCAAGGCGCACCTGCGCGTCGAGGCCGTCGGCGCGGTCGACGAGGTGAACGATGCCCTCGGCCTTGCCGCTTCCGCGGCCCCGCACCTCGGCTCGGCCCTCGCCGCCTTCCAGGAGGATCTGTTCGTCCTCGGCGCGGACCTCGCCACGCCGGGCGACAAGGACGGTCCGATGCGTCTCGGTCCCGACGCGGTCGAGCGTGTCGAACGCGAGACCGACCGTCTCGAAGCCGAGCTCCCGCCGCTTCGCCACTTCATCCTGCCGGGCGGAGCGGAGCCGGCCGCCCGCCTCTTCGTCGCGCGGGGTCTCGCGCGGCGGGCCGAGCGCGCCGTGTGGCGTCTCGCCACCGAGCAGTCCGTGAATCGGTATGGGCTCGTCTACCTCAACCGATTGAGCGACATGCTGTTCCTCCTCGCCCGCGCCGAGAACCGCCGGGCCAGCGTGGCCGAGCCCGAATGGCGACCGCGCAAGCGTTGATCAGAGGCGGGGCGAAAGGACGGACCAGGCGAGCCAACCCGCGAACGCCGCGAGGATGACCGCGCTCGCGAGCGAGATCCAGCGGTCGAGCGAGGGGATTCGGCGTCGCGCCGCCACCACGGCCGCGGGGAAGGTCGCGACCCAGAGGAGAACGCCCGCGACGAACCCGAACGCGAGCGCGGGTCCGAGGCTCGAGAGGAGCGACGTCCCCGCGCCGAGCCACCACGCGAAGTTGTAGGGGCT